>JAOUJX010000091.1 GCA_029882955.1 Gammaproteobacteria bacterium | reverse complement strand
CCCGGCATTGTTGGTCTGCTTTACTGGCAGCGAGCCAGCAAATCGGGGTTTATCGCCGGGTTGTCCGTCGGCGGCTCTATCTGGGCCATTACTTTAATGATACCCCTGTTCGAAAGAGCCGGAATAATCGATACGCCATATTTTAATATACTCGACCTGGCCATGAACGCCACCGACACAGCGGTCTGGTCATTATTATTTAACAGCCTGTTTTTTGTTATTTTCTCTCTGATATTACCTCAGCAGGAGGATGAACGTGAAGTCGCTAACGCCTGTTTCAGAGAAGGTTTTCTGGTTCCGGCAGGCTCTGTACGGGCAACGTCTATTGCCGAATTCGAACAACAGCTGGCAAAATTAATTGGTATCGATATTGCTCGCAGCGAAGTCGATCGAGCACTGCAGGACTTAGGTCTACTAGAGGCTAACGTCGATCAAAATGCTTTAACGATGTTACGTGCACAAATCGATCGTAATTTATCGGGGCTGGTCGGTCCGGTTTTATCGCGAATGATCGTCAATGAACATTTACAAATTGATCGCGCAACCAAGTCAGCACTGGCAGATACCATACAATTTGTCGAGCAGAGCCAGGAGCAAACTCGAAGTAAATTAAAAGGCGTCTCCAGCGAGCTCGATTCATTACGACGATTCCATTTCCAGGTCTTACAGGATCTACCACTAGGAGTCATCTCCATCGACCACGACCTTAGGATCATCAGCTGGAATAAAGCCCTGTCCAGAATAACTACTATCGACCAGAAAGCTGTGGTGGGCTCATCTCTCGAAAATCTCGATAGGCCATGGCGGGATATCCTACTGTCTTTTTTTCACAGCGAAGAATTCCATATTCGCAAATTAAAGGTCAAATTGAATGGTAACTGGTTAATTTTAAATCTCTTCAAAGCCGAGGTTAGCCATAATCTAGATGACGATAGCGGTATCGCGATACTGATCGAGGACCACAGTAAACGTTACTCGCTGGAAGAAAAACTGGCGCACAGCGAGCGATTAGCATCGATAGGACAGTTAGCCACCGGTATCGCCCACGAAATTGGCAACCCGGTAACCGGTATTGCCTGTCTGGCGCAGGACATGCAGGCAGACAGTGAATCCCCGGATTTGATCAGCAACGGGCTCAGGCAAATACTGACGCAAACCGAACGGATTACCAATATTGTAAGCTCGCTGGTCGATTTCAGTCACATTGGTGCACCCCTCGAGCAGCCAACCGAGCCGGTGGTACTGCATGACGTTATTAATGAAGCCATTAAGCTCGTCTCGTTAAGCCATCACGGCAAACAACTGCATTACAACAATCGTTGCGAAGAATCACTCCAGGTCCAGGGTTACAAACAAAAACTGGTCCAGATTTTTGTCAACCTGCTGGCTAATGCCACAGATGCCTCGATCCAGGGACAGTCGATAAATATTGATGCCGAAGCCAACGATCATCAGGTCTTAATCCGTGTTGAGGATTTTGGCGAAGGCATAGAAGAGAGGCATATATCCAGGTTGTTTGAACCATTTTTCACCACCAAGACTGTCGGCCAGGGCACTGGACTCGGTCTCTCTCTGACTTATAGCATTATCAAGGAGCACGGCGGCTCCATATCGGTCGAGAGTCAACCGGGCGAAGGCAGTCAATTCGATATCTCGTTACCACTTGCCAATCGGTTGAACGTATGAGCAGCATTTTAATCGTAGAAGACGAACCCATTATCCAGGAAAGCCTAAAGCGTTTACTTGAACGCCAGAAGTACGATGTGACTGCGGTTAGTTCGGTGACCGAAGCCGAAGAAAAATCGATTAACACCTATGACCTGATCATCTCTGATTTGCGTCTACCCGGAGAGCCGGGTACGGTCTTAATCAACCGTGCCGCGCCTACCCCTGTTTTGATTATGACCAGCTACTCGACCGTGCAATCCGCTGTGGATGCGATGAAGCAGGGTGCGGTGGATTATATCGCCAAGCCTTTTAACCATGATGAAATGATCATCACGGTTAAACGCATACTGGACAAATCATTCGTCGAACAGCAAAACCTTTTATTACAGAAGGAAGTTGCCAGAGACTATCCAATCGACGGCATGATCGGCAGTTGCGAAGCCATGAACGAGGTCCTGGACAGAATCAATCGCGTTGCCCCAACCAACGCTACCGTATTAATTTTTGGCGAAACCGGCACCGGTAAGGAATTAGTGGCCCGTGCAATTCACGCTCAAAGCGAGCGGCGCAAGCAGCCATTAATCAGTGTCAACTGCGGTGCCTTCTCCGAAAACCTGATCGAATCAGAATTATTCGGTCACGAAAAAGGCGCATTTACCGGCGCAATGCAAACCAAAAAAGGCTTAATTGAGGCCGCTAGCGGCGGCACCTTATTCCTCGATGAAATTGGCGAGCTACCATTGGAGGCTCAGGCCAGTCTGTTACGCGTGTTGCAGGAAAACGAAATTCGCCGTGTCGGTTCGAGTAAAACCATTAGCGTCGATGTTCGCATCCTGGTGGCAACGCATAAGAACCTTAAACGAATGGTCGACGATAAATTATTTCGTGACGATCTCTACTACCGACTGAATGTATTTGAACTGAATTTGCCCCCACTGCGGGAACGCGGTCGGGACATAAGCAAACTTGCCGATAAAATACTCACCAAGATGTCGAATCGAATTCATCGGCGAGAAATGATATTTAGTGATGCCGCCTATGCTCGAATGTTGGAATATATCTGGCCGGGAAATGTTCGTGAACTGGAAAACATTATCGAACGCGCGATCATACTTTGCCGGGGCCATTGCATCGATGCCGACGATCTCGGCCTGAGTAACTCTATTAAAGGACAGAATCTGCCCACATACGAGCTCGATAACAAGCTTTCGCTGGATGATTATTTCGTCAGCTTCGTAAAGCGCTTTCAATCAGAATACAACGAGACTGAGCTGGCTGGAATGCTGGGGATTAGCCGTAAAAATCTTTGGGAAAGGCGCCAGCGACTGGAAGTACCTGCACGTAAGTAGAAATTTACTTTTTAGAGCCAACCAGGTTGCTCTTATGGAGGTTAATAAACACCCTTAGATAAATATAAATAATATTGACATATTTCATATAGTTACTTAATAATTGGATAAACGGATTAAATAATTATTCATCATTGGACTAATTAATGATGGACTCGTATATGAGATCAATTCATGGCCAATACTTATTACAAGCAAAATCATTTGAAGAAATTACGCGCGTTTTGTCAAACGGCAAAACTTGGCAGTATGACCAAAGCAGCTGAATCTCTTTTCGCCAGCCAACCAACTATTTCTTTGCAGATACACGCTTTAGAAGAAGAAATGGATACATCTTTGTTTGAGCGCTGCGGCCCAAAGCTTACCCTCACTACCGAAGGCAGTATTCTGTACGATTTATGTCTGCCCCATGTCCAGGGCATTGACCGGCTCAAGGAAACCTTTGACGCGCATTGCGGTAACCTAACCTCCGGCGAACTTAATATTGCAGCTGGCGAATCAACCATTCTCTATATTTTACCGAGCCCGGTGCGCCAGTTCACCGACCAGTATCCGTCAATTAAGTTACGACTGTCCAATGAAACCGGGCGCAACGGTATGGAGTTATTAAGAAACGACAAGGTCGATTTTGCCGTAGGCTCTATGCTTGAAGTACCCGACGATCTTGAATATAACCCGATAGTCACGTACAACCCGGTCGTTATTACGCCGCTTAATCATCCATTATCAAGACTCGAGAAAGTATCTATAAAAGATATTGGTAAATACGGCTTGATACTACCGCCCCGACACCTGAGTACCTGGCATATTGTGAAAATGGTATTCGCCCAGCATAACGTCAGCTTTCAAGTCACCCTCGAAGCCGGCGGTTGGGAAGTGATAAAACGCTATGTTGGTCTTGGTCAGGGCATTTCAATTGTTACTGATGTATGCCTCACCAAACAGGATCGCGAGAACATGCATGTGATTCCAGTCGATCAGTATTTCCCAAAACGCAGCTATGGCATCGTAACCCGTAAAGGGAAGTTCCTCTCTGCGCCTTCGGAAAGATTCATCGAAATAATGAATGATAATTTTTGTTCAGAATAATCACTTGAAATCAATTATTGTTGACAATTAGTCAAGTTTTAAGCCGATTTATACTCAGTATTGAGTTTTTAACTACCCATTGTCAACAATAGGTCATTATATTAAAATCACATCCTTGTTGTATACAAGACTATCAAAGACTTTCAATATTTAGAGGAGCGCTAAAATGTCTTATCAGGAAGAGTATCAATCTTCGATTGATGATCCCGAAAAGTTTTGGGCTGACAAGGCTGGACTCATAGAGTGGTTCAAACCACCACAGAATATTCTGTCAACCGATGCAAATGGTATTCAACGCTGGTATGCCGATGGCGAACTCAATACCAGTCACCTGGCTCTCGATTATCATGTCGAAAATGGTCGCGCCGACCAGGCGGCTCTAATTTATGATTCGCCAGTTACCGGGCAAAAGAAAACTTATTCTTTTAAAGAACTACGCGATGAAGTAGCGCTTTGTGCGGGGATGCTTAAGCATTACGGCGTCGAGAAAGGCGACCGCGTCGTCATCTATATGCCGATGATTCCCGAAGCAGCTATTTCGATGCTGGCTTGCGCCCGCCTCGGAGCCATTCACTCGGTTGTTTTCGGAGGGTTTGCACCACCCGAACTTGCCGTACGCCTCCAGGATGCGACACCAAAAGTCATATTAACGGCTTCCTGCGGTATAGAAATAAACCGCGTTATCGAATACAAACCGCTGGTCGACGAGGCCATACGTATCTCCAGCCATACTCCAGACAGCTGTATCGTCCTACAGCGCCCACAGGCAAATGCCAGCATGTTGGCCGGTCGTGACCACGACTGGCATGAAGGTATGGAGAATGCGGAACCTGCCGATTGTGTGCCGGTTAAAGGCACCGACTTACTCTACATACTATATACATCGGGCACGACTGGAAAACCCAAAGGTGTTGTGCGTGAAAACGGTGGTCATGCTGTCGCCATGAAGTACAGTATGAGCGCCATTTATGACATGGAACCGGGCGAGGTTTACTGGGCAGCATCCGATGTCGGCTGGGTGGTCGGCCATTCCTATATTGTTTATGCACCGTTGATCCACGGCTGTACAACCGTGTTATACGAAGGCAAACCAATCATGACACCCGATGCGGGGGCATTCTGGCGAGTTATTTCAGAACATGGCGTGAAAGCTCTGTTTACAGCCCCGACTGCCTTCCGTGCAATCAAGAAAGAGGACCCGAACGGCGAACTGGCAGCGAAATACGATCTCTCCTGCCTCGAAACCATATTCGCAGCGGGTGAGCGACTCGATCCACCCACCTACGACTGGCTATGTGAGACTTATAAGGTTCCCGTGCTCGACCACTGGTGGCAAACTGAAACCGGCTGGGCGATTGCTGCGAATCTGCATGGGCTCGAACCAATGCCACCCAAGTCTGGATCTTCAACTGTCCCTGTCCCGGGTTTTAATGTGCAAATTCTTGATAACGAAGGAAACCAGCTAGCGGCCAATAACCAGGGTTTCATCTCGATCAAATTACCTCTGCCACCAAGCTGCCTGACTTCCATCTGGGGCGATGTTGAGCGTTTCAAGGATGCTTATCTACAAACCTATCCCGGATATTTTGCGACCGGTGATGGTGGTTATTTTGACGATGACGGCTATCTTTTTATCATGGGTCGTGTGGATGATGTTATCAACGTCGCCGGACATCGGTTGTCTACCGGTGAAATGGAAGAGATCGTCGGCAAGCACCCCATGGTGGCCGAATGTGCCGTAATCGGCAAAAAAGACGAGTTAAAAGGTCAGATGCCGATGGGGCTGGTTGTATTGAAAAATGCGGTCGACGTAAATCCTGAACAAATTGTAAGCGAACTGATCGCTATGGTTCGAGAAGAAATCGGTGCCGTAGCCGCCTTTAAAGAAGCGCTCATTGTCAAGCGCTTACCTAAAACCCGGTCTGGTAAAATTCTAAGAAAGACTTTACGGTCTATGGTCGATGGTGACGATTATGTGGTTCCATCAACTATTGAAGACCCTGCGTCACTGGATGAGATAAAAGCATTACTGTAACCCGTAAGTGCGCCCCTGGTGGGCGCCCTGTTATTCGGCTCTAAATAAACCAGACACCATTAGTCACCTGGCAATCGATCGAATCGAGTATCATGTGAATCATCAACCCCAGGCCAATTAATCGTGTCCTGGCAGGAAAACAAAGCACCCCATATATCGCTATTGGTATAAATCCGTGTAATGGATGGAAACCAATACTGCAGCGCCCCGGGTCGTAAACAGGGTCTGCCAACAGGTGGTCAAGGTCTACCAGCATAGTCGACATCATCACCATAAAGGCAAATAACCATTTTTTTGGATAAGCAACACCGGCCAGTAATGCGGGCACGACAAAGTGCAGGATCAGGTGAACAGACAAGAATAGCTACCGATATTTAGCGGCAGTAATAAAAGCACCAAACGACTCACACCAGACCACTACGGCCTGATAGGAATCCGGATTTATACTGTCCGGCACTGCTACAACAAAATTCTCGAAAGTCATAATACTGAAAACCTTTTTACCGTAAGTTTAATTGAGCTTCGTTCATCGATATATTTTCATCTTAATGGATGAGATATCCTTGTGACTTCAAATACGCCAGCATATGCGGTCTGGCCTCCTTAACCAGCATTTCTGAAATCTGCTCGCTCCAGGCCGTATCTTTATTGCCACCGGTTCGGGTGCGGTAATATTCACGTACGTGGTTATCGTATTCCTCGATTGTAGCCTGGTCACTTTCGTCGTTATAACTATCCTTTTTTAACACTACCGACAAGGGTAACCGGGGTTTAACTTCCGGGTTTTGTGCCGGATAGCCAAGGCACATGCCAAATACCGGATAAACCAGCTTAGGTAACTCGAGTAAATCGGTTACCGCCTGAATCTGATTACGAATTCCGCCAATGTAGACTCCCTGAATACCCAGCGATTGCGCGGCAGTTATGACGTTTTGTGCAAACAAAGCACAGTCGACGGTTGCGGTAATAAACTGTTCGGTGAAGCCGCTTTGCATTTCCGCCTGATGCATGTCGCAGGCAAGCTGGTGTCGATTCATGTCCGCGCAAAACACCAGAAACCTTGAGGCAGTGGCGATATATTTCTGATTACCTGCGAGGACAACCAGCTCATCGCGCTTAGTTTTATCCTCAACCTGGATCACGGTACAGGCCTGAATAAAGCTTGAGGTAGCAGCAGACTGTCCGCACTTGACTAACTCATTTAGCGTATCCTGAGGTATTTCCTTTTCGGTGAATTTTCGTACTGAGCGGTGCGACTGTAGTAACTGTATAACTTCATTCATTGGATAAATATTTCCTAATCGACTATGGCAATGGCCAGGTCCATCACATTAGTGTTGGTTGGCCCTGTAACAAATAAACTATGATGTTGTTCAAGATAGGTTCCGGCGTCGGCTCTTTTTAATGCTGTCCTGGCATCATTCCTGTCGGCGAAGGTATTTGCATCGACCAAACCTCCGGCTGCGGTTGTCGGCCCGTCAGAACCATCGGTTCCGGCAACTAACAAAGTGATATTATCTTTGCCTAAAAGATATTCTGAAGTGGCTAATGCCAACGCCTGGTTTCGCCCTCCCCGTCCCGGCCTTTCGGGCAATATTACTGTTGGTTCGCCACCCCAGATATAAACACCCGGTTCGGCTACGATTAATTCGCCGCCTATTACTGGCGCCAGTTTGAAGACATCATGGTAAAGGCTCTCTTCGTTTTGTTTAACCGTTAATCCTAGATTTTCAGCAGCCTCAACGGCCTGCTCTCTGGCAATCTGATTAGAAGCAACAATGCTCGACCGCGCGGCAACACGCGCTCGATGACAATCACCGATGCCGGAGCCAATTGTCGAAATGCTATCGCCTTCAACATCCGAGATAGCGTAAACACGGGCTTCGGCTCCGGCAAATGCCGCTAGCAATTTACCATCCTTAATCTGCGACATCTGCTTACGTTTGCTGTTAATTTCACCGATGGTTTTACCGGTCGAAATCATTTCATCGGTAAGCGCCTGCAGGTCGGCGAGGCTCATTCCATCAGGCAAAGCTTCAGCCAGCGCCGACGCACCGCCGGAGACCAGCAATAACAATCGGCTGTCGCTGGCCAGTTTCCCAACGCAATCGAGCATAGCATTGCCCGCGTCTAGTGATTGTTGATCAGGGATAGGATGAGCCGATTCGATAACCTGGACATTAGCTCTGCCAAGTATATCTTCATCCGCATGATCGTATTTGGTGACTACCAGGGCTTTGCAATCCGGATAACGATTCAGTGCCCCGCGACACATACCGACCGCCGCCTTGCCGACCGCAATAATCTGGTCGGGTTTAAATTCGGTATCGTTTATGATTGCGCGTTCGACTGACTGCTCACCCGAAACTGCCGAGACGGCTGCCTGCCAGATGGTGAGTAAATTCTGCTTTCTTTGATTGCTTGACATACTTCGATTTCACTCACGATAAAACACAAAGGCGCGACTTTCGATACTTTCTCGTGGACGGGCATTGTTGGCTGTCGCGTCGGGCAAATCGATTGCGGTGTGGATGCTGCAATTAGTTTTGCCCTGGTTGATAGAATCAAAAGTCTTGAATAATAATACTTCGCTAGGTCGCATACTGGAAAAATAATACCAACGATGATCCGGGTTATAGATTGCCAGACTGATTTCACCGATATGATTAGGCGCTCGTCGCTCTGCATCGATCACGTCCTGACTATTGACGCTGCGAACATCGCATAAAGCCAGTGGAAAGTTCTCCACAGGATCGACCAATGGTCGCCAGACGTTGATAATTTGAAAGCGTGTTTTAGACAGTGCCTCAGCTTCATCACCGAGATTCTCATTTAGACAGGTAAATCCAGAGTTAGCCGTGTAGTCGTTATGCACCAGTGTCGCCGGCTCTCTAATTTGTTTGGTTTGGCGAATGTCCGGGTCTGAAGCACGCACCGTATGATCGAAAAACTCAACGCGATAAGCCCCGGTATGCGATTTAATCAAGGCACGCAATTCTTCTTCATACGGGCCCTCAATTTGATGCTGATCGAGGAAGTTAGTGACGGCACTGTCGCTCTCGAGCAAATCGAAACCGCTGGCATCCTGTCCGTCGAAATCATTCGGCGTTGTCGAACGGCTACGCGCGTCTTCAACTTCGACCTGGTAATATTTCATGCCCTGATCGACTGTAAACTGCGCATTACGCCCCGGTGCCGATGCATAATACACTGGATGCTCGCTTGCCTCTGCAAGATACTGAACCTTAGCGCTAACCATTGATAATTCTCATTTATTCGTTTCCACCCAACGGACGATGCCGATGGCAACTGACAAGATGGTCGTTGACCAGCCCTGCTGCCTGCATAAAAGCATAGCAAATTGTACTGCCGACAAAGGTAAAGCCGCGTTTTTTTAAATCTTTTGACATCAGATCTGATATTTCAGTGTTGGCAGGAACCTGATCCATCGATTGCCAGTTATTTTGAAGCGGCAACCCGTCAACATAATTCCACAGATAATCGTGCAATGATTGTCCTTGATCTCGCATGTTCAAATAGGCTTTCGCATTTTTAACAAAGCCATTCACCTTGAGCTTATTGCGCACAATACCGGGGTCGGCCAGTAGCTTCGAAATTTTGTTATCATCATAAACCGCTATTTTCTCGGCATCAAAATTATCAAACACGAGCCGATAATTTTCACGCTTGCGTAATATAGTAATCCAGCTTAGCCCCGCCTGCGCTCCTTCCAGGCACAGAAACTCGAATAGCAGACGTTCATCGTGCTGTGGTTCGCCCCACTCCTGGTCATGGTATTGCCGATACAGTTCATCCTCGCCACACCACCAGCATCTTGCTTTATTCACCGTATTTTCATCTCCTCGACTCAATAAAACATGCAATTCGCTTCATAGCATCGTCTAGCAATGAATCTTCAACTGTATACGAAACACGAACAAAACCCGCCGCACTGGCACCGAAAGCCGTTGCATCGAGCACTGACACCCGGGTTTGATCATATAACTGTTTAACAAATTCGGGGGCGCTTAAACCGGTTCCACGGACATCGACCATCAGAAACATACCGGCGTCGGGTTTCAGAGCCTTAAGGCCCGGTATGGCTGAAAATTTGTCTACCAGGAGATCCCGTCGGCGTTGATAAATCTCTCGCATATCGAGCATATCCTGCTCACAGTTCAATAGCGCATACAGACTAGCCTGCTGGATAAAACCCGGCAATCCGTAGAGCATACAAAGAGCCAGTTTCTCCAGATTATCGACTAATCCAGCGGGGGCTATAGCCCAGCCTACCCGCCAGCCACTCATAGCATAAGATTTCGACATGCTGCCGATAGTCACAGTACGCTCTGCCATCCCCGGCAGGCTGGCGATATGATGAAATTCATTATCAAACACAAAATCCTTATAAACTTCATCAGAAACAACCCAAAGATCGTGCTCAATAGCCAGTTCAGCTATCGCCATTAATTCGTATTGTTTAAGTGTTATCCCGGTCGGATTGCTCGGCGTAGCAAAATAAATAGCCCGTGTGTTGGCGCTAATAGCCGCTTTAAGCTTTTCAATATCAAGGCTGAAACCACTCTCAACATCGAGTACTACGGGTACCAATTTGGCCCCGGTCGCCTGTATGGTCGCTTCATAAGTGACGTACATAGGCTGTAATACGATGATTTCATCCGGCGCTTCACTAATGCACTGGGTGACACCGAATAATGCATTCTGCGCGCCCGAAGTAATGATGACATTGTTTAAATCGACTACCTGTCCACTGCTTTGCTGGTGACGCTCGGCGATACAACTACGCAGGGCATTATTACCTTTTATCGAGGTGTAGTGCGTATCGCCGCCATTCATTGCGTCCGTGGCGGCTTCGATTACCGCAGCGGGCGTGGCAAAATCGGGGTCGCCAACACTCAGGATAATGACATCCTCCCCGTTTTTCCCGGCCTCTACAGCGGCATAATGCGAGTCCCAGACATCGGCGGTACTGCCACTAACCCGATCGATCAAAGAGGAATATTTCATGATTTAGAGTACTCGGAAAAACAGCGGCTGACGTTATCATTTGTTGTTTGTTGACGCAATCCGCAGCCTTGTCCAATATAAGTAGAGCTGTAAGCTGATTATGTAAATCGATTTCATATACCGAGCCAAAAGCTCAATATTGATATTGCGATAACAATGATGATGGTAACCAGGTATTTTTGGGCGGTGGCTGACTCAGGCCATACCAGCCTTTAATTCTTCCAACACAGGCAAAATCCACGGCTTATGCTCGGCAATCTCGTCCCAACTTAGCCCGGTCAGTTCGTAAGGCAATACCAGCCATTCATTATATTCGTGCAGATAGAAATCCGGGGGCCGATTATCTGTATTGAACCCGGATCGATAATACGGCGCGGCTACTCGTACATCTTTCGGCATGTTTTTACGGGTCTTGGCATTTAATCGGTCTATTACCGCAGTGACATTGCGCCCGGTACTGAAGACATCGTCGACAATGAGCAGGTTATCGTCTGCGTTCATTTTTTCGAATAAATACTGCAAACCGTGGGCACGAACTTCACC
>JAOUJX010000448.1 GCA_029882955.1 Gammaproteobacteria bacterium | reverse complement strand
GAAAAATTCAGAGTAAATACCGCCTTGCGCGGCGCATTCCTTTAAATACTCGTAGGTAACCAGGCGGTAGTCTTCAGCGGTACGAATACAGGAACTGGCGAGATCATAGGTTCTCAGAAAGTCAACAAAATCGGTCCATAGGAAGGCCCCATGATCGGATAAAAGTCCTTCCGGTAAGGGGATGTCGTTGAGCCGAGCTAGCTGCTGAATAAGCTCGGGTGACGCAGTGCCCTCGAGGTGACAGTGCAGATCGATTTTCGGTAATGTGTCTGTCACGTCCTGGTACCGCGAGAAAAACAGTCAACCCCCCTCTTTAATGGCGTAATCTGTAGATGGGATGCCAAAGTCTGGCCGATATCGGCAAAAGTTTCACGTAATCCAAGGTTTTGGGGAACCACATCCGGGCCGAAAAAAAGTACCGGGACGTTTTCCCGGGTATGATCGCTGCCGGGCCAGGTCGGATCGCAACCGTGGTCGGCGGTAATGACGGCGAGATCCCCTGGTTGTAGCTCCTGTTCCAGCTCAGGCAGGCGGGCATCCAGTGCCTCCAGTGCCGCAGCGTATCCTGCGATATCACGTCGGTGACCATAAAGCATGTCAAAGTCGACATAGTTAGAAAATACCAGAGATCCCGGTGGTGCATGCCTGATCTGATCGACTGTGAGGTCAAACAGTCCGTTGGTGTCTGATGCTTTCAGTTTGAGGGTTATTGAACGATGGGCAAAAATATCAGCAATTTTCCCAATGGATATAACCTGGCTACCCGCCTGGTATACTTCATCGAGCAGTGTTGATTCGTGCGGTGGTACTGTTAGGTCGCGCCGGTTTGCGGTACGGCGGAAAGTTTCTGCCGAGTCTCCGACAAATGGTCGAGCGATAACTCGACCAATATTGTACGGCTTGATCATTTTTTCTACTTCAATGCAAAGGTTATACAATTTCTGCAAACCAAACATTTCCTCATGGGCTGCAATCTGGAAAACACTGTCTGTGGAGGTATAACAGATGGGTTTGCCAGTGCGGCAATGCTCTTCGCCCAGTTCGGTAATAATTTGGGTACCCGAAGCATGGCGGTTACCCAATATGCCGGGTAGGTTACCTTTGTGAATCAACTCGGATATCAATTCGTCCGGGAAACAAGGCTCTTTTTTCGGGAAGTATCCCCAGTCGAAAAGAACCGGCAGACCTGCCATTTCCCAATGACCGCTGGGGGTATCCTTGCCCCGACTTTTCTCTGCTGCTGCGCCGTAGGCACCCACGGGTTTAATTCGGGAGTTCAGTCCTGCCGGCACTATACCTGTACTCTCAAATGCAGCCGCGCCAAGGCCAAGACGGGTAAGATTCGGTAGTTTGAGAGCACCCGAGCGACTGCCGGGTATGTCTGCCTGCCCACGCATGCAAGCATCGGCAATATGACCGAGTGTGGTCGCACCTTCATCGCCATATTGTTTAGCGTCAGGTGCCCCGCCGATGCCGAAGGAGTCGATAACTATAATGAAGGCACGAGCCAAGAATTAAACCTCTTCACGAATTGTTTTGATCACCATCGGTGTGTCGATTCCGGTAGCATCGGCGTGACTGGACACGGTTACCGCCTGTTTTAAGTATTCACTGGCCTGTTCCCAGGCGTCCTCGGTTCTTGCATGAATGATTGCCAGCGGTTGCTCTGTCCCAACCTCCTGGCCGATCGAAGCGACAGAAGAGAGACCCACGCCATAATCAATACTATCGGATGCTCGTCTACGGCCACCACCCAGAGCGATAGTGGTAATACCCACAGCTCGAGTATCCATCGCTGTTATGACTCCTGGTGACTCGGCAAAACAGGGTTTCACGACTGAAGAAACAGGTAAATAGTGTTGAGGGCGGTCAACAAAATCAGCGGCTCCACCCAGTGCACAAATCATGGTAGCGAATTTTTCTCGTGCCGAACCATCTTCGAGTACGGCCAGGGAGCGCTTTCGGCCTTCCTCCGGGGTGGCGACGATCCCTCCAAGTAACAGCATTTCTGAAGTTAGCGAAAGGACGCAGTTTTCGAGTCGATCATCTCGGTTGCCCTCAAGGAAATCGATGCTTTCCTGGACTTCTAGCGCATTGCCAACCGTAGTCCCCAGCACCTGATTCATATCTGTAATCAGGGCTGAAGTTTTAAGGCCAGCACCTCTGCCAACACTCACGATAGACTCCGCTAGCTGGGTTGCCATTTCCCGGCTGGAGGCGAACGCACCATTGCCAAATTTGACATCCATCACCAGGCCGCTGCGCAAACCGGCTGCGATCTTTTTCGATAGAATGGACGCGGTGATTAACGGAATCGACTCGACCGTAGCTGTGACGTCACGGATACCGTAAAGCCGGTTGTCGGCAGGTGCAAGGCGAGCGGTTTGACCGATGATGGCGCAACCGACATCTTTGACTGTTGAACGGAATAACTGAGTACTGGGACGAGTAGTATATCCTGGAATCGAATCCATCTTATCGACAGTACCACCGGTATGGCCGAGGCCGCGACCAGAAATCATTGGCACAAATCCACCGGCGGCAGCAATGATTGGAGCCAGCACGAGGCTTACCTTATCTCCGACACCGCCGGACGAGTGCTTGTCCAGTATTGGGCCGGGATAATCGGCTGGGTCCCAGCTTAACACTTCGCCTGAGTCCTTCATCTCGCGAGTCAGGCAAACCGTTTCGGAATTTTGCATACCATTCAGGTAAACCGCCATTGCAAAGGCCGCAATCTGACCTTCGCTAATACTGTCGTCGGTTATGCCTGCAACCAGGAAATGGATTTCCTCATCGCTCAGTGCAAGGCCGTCACGTTTTTTACGGATGATTTCCTGGGTCAGCATAGATTATTATCCTTTTTAGTTCGGATTGCTCAAATAAGAGGTCAGCAGGTTACAGACATCTTTGGCAGCCTTAGCAGCATTTTCCATGGTTT
>JAOUJX010000447.1 GCA_029882955.1 Gammaproteobacteria bacterium | reverse complement strand
TGGTAATGCCGGGTGATAACGTGAAGATGGAAGTCACGCTAATCGCACCAATCGCAATGGATGATGGACTACGTTTCGCAATCCGTGAAGGCGGCCGTACCGTTGGTGCTGGCGTCGTAGCAAAAATTATCGAATAAGATAGTTTAATATCATTGCATCAGGGCGGGAGATGGGCTACCATCCCCGCCCTTTGTTTGAAGGCAGGATTGATTCCTGTTAGAAATTTAGGACAGTAGCTCAATTGGCAGAGCAGCGGTCTCCAAAACCGCAGGTTGGGGGTTCGATTCCCTCCTGTCCTGCCATTATCGCCGATTTTCGACTCATTTAGAGGTAAGTTGTGGTCACAAAGACCGAGCAAACATCGTCGGGTTTAGATACCTTGAAACTCATTATGGCGCTGGCTTTATTGCTGGCTGGTATTGTGGGGTTTTACTATTTTGAAGAAGAGTCGCAACTGCTTCGAGTGATCGGTATGCTCGTGGTTGTTGGTGTTGCTTTTTTTATCGTTTCGCTGACAGATATTGGGCGCCGGAGCCTTGGGTTTGTAAAAGAAGCCAGGGTAGAGGTACGTAAGGTTGTCTGGCCGACTCGTCAGGAAACCCTGCAAACTACGCTTGCCGTTTTAATTATGGTGGTGATTGTAGCAATAATGCTTTGGCTCATTGATTCGGCACTCGGTTTGGGTGTTAACAGTATACTGGTATAAGACAGGCTAATGACAGACGAAGAAGTGATCTCGGAAGAATCTGAACCTAATACGAACCCTGCAATTCGCTGGTACGTGGTGCACGCCTATTCCGGTTTTGAGAATTATGTGAAGAAGGTGCTTGCGAGTCGTATAGCCAGTTCTGCGCATAAAGATAAGTTCGGGCAGATAATGGTGCCCACCGAGGAAGTGGTGGAGATGCGCGAAGGTACTCGTCGCAAAAGTGAGCGTAAGTTCTTTCCTGGCTATGTGCTGGTTCAAATGGAAATGGATAGCGATACCTGGCATCTTGTCAAAGAGGTTCCCAAGGTTCTTGGTTTTATCGGTGGTACCAGCGACAAGCCGGCACCAATCACCGAGGCGGAAGCTAATTCGATCCTGAATCGGGTAGAAGAAGGTGTTGATCGTCCGAGACCGAAGGTGTTATTTGAAGTGGGTGAGGTAGTACGCGTTAATGACGGCCCATTTAATGACTTCAACGGCGTTGTTGAAGAAGTCAATTACGAAAAGAGCAAGATGCTTGTGTCGGTGCAGATTTTCGGGCGTTCGACGCCTGTAGAGTTAACTTTTGGTCAGGTTGAAAAAGGTTAAACGGTAATATCGGTCGGCTTGCTGACCATTTTTTAATTTGCTTGTTAAAGCAACAATGGGGAGGGCGAAATGAGTAGTCCGTTTGCACCCGGGAGATAGCTAAATGGCTAAGAAGATAGAGAATTACGTCAAGTTGCAGGTGCCTGCGGGCTCTGCGAACCCAAGTCCACCAGTGGGTCCCGCCCTCGGTCAGCATGGACTGAATATCATGGAGTTTTGTAAAGCATTTAATGCGCAAACCCAGGATGTTGAGAATGGTATGCCCTTACCGGTGGTAATCGCTGTATACAGTGACAAGAGCTTTACCTTTGAAATTAAAACGCCTCCAGCGGCAGTGTTATTAAAGAAAGCGGCTGGCGTTGCCAAGGGCAGTGGTACCCCTAACAGTGTCAAGGTGGGTAAGGTTAATCGTGCACAGCTGGAAGAGATTGCAACGACTAAAATGAAAGATTTAAATGCCAATGATATGGAAGCTGCGGTTAAGATTATAGCAGGTAGCGCCCGTAGTATGGGCCTTGACGTGGAGGGTGTGTAAGATGGCTAAGTTATCAAAGCGAGCTGCCGCTATCCGTGAAAAAATTGATAGTACGCGTCAGTACGCGATAGACGAAGGTCTGGCATTACTGAAAGAGCTTAGTACGGTAAAATTCGACGAATCTGTCGATGCGGCGATCAACCTCGGTGTTGACCCTCGGAAATCAGACCAAAATGTTCGTGGTTCAAGTGTATTGCCTAACGGTACTGGTAAAGTGGTTCGTGTCGCGGTTTTCACTCAGGGTGAAAATGCAGATAAGGCCAAAGCAGCGGGTGCTGACGTGGTCGGTATGCAGGAACTGGCAGATTCTATGAAAGGCGGCGATCTTAATTATGACGTTGTTATCGCCAGCCCGGATGCAATGGGTGTGGTAGGTCAGCTCGGTCAACTTCTCGGCCCTCGTGGATTGATGCCAAACCCGAAGGTAGGGACGGTATCTCCTGATGTGGCAACAGCGGTTCAAAATGCCAAAGGTGGTCAGGTTCGTTACCGCACCGATAAAGGTGGCATCATCCATTGCACGATTGGCAAATCCAGTTTTGAAGTCGCGCAATTGCGCGAAAATCTTGAGTCATTGCTGGCTGACCTGAAAAAGGCCAAGCCGAGTAGTGCCAAGGGTGTTTATTTGAAGAAAGTATCAATCTCAACCACCATGGGTGCGGGTGTGGCGGTTGATCAGGCTTCGCTTGAGTTAAAATAGCGAAGGAAAAAATCTTTGAGAACGCCAGCGGCTTTGGTTGCTGGCGACTCGTCAAAGACCGTGGGTGATGAGGGGGACTTCGTCTTAATTTCCTGCGTAGGCGATCTTCTGAGACAGGAATACCTGGTTAAGAAGTCGTAAAGGAAATGATAGGGATATCAGGCAGGGATGATGGGCTGGCTCGGGTTTTATTACTCGAGTACAGTGTGGTTAATTAATCAGGAGAACTTATATGCCTTTAACACTCCAGCAAAAGCAGGCTGTAGTTAGCGAAGTAACGGAAGTTGCTGCGCAAGCTCATTCTGTGATTGCAGCCGAGTATCAGGGCTTGACAGTTGGCGAGATGACCGATTTGCGCGTCAAAGCTCGTGAGTCGAATGTGACTTTGCGCGTGGTGAAAAACACGTTAGCAAAACGC
>JAOUJX010000090.1 GCA_029882955.1 Gammaproteobacteria bacterium | reverse complement strand
CGTCGCGGTCATGTACCTGGGGGAACTGGTTGAGCAGGGTACGGTACGCCAGGTTATTAAATCTCCGGCGCACCCCTATACGCGAGGCCTGATCAATGCGTTACCCAAACTGGATGAGTTAGACCAACCGCTAACTCCGATCCCCGGCGATATTCCGAGTCCGCTCGAGCGCCCCGCAGGATGCGTTTTCCACACGCGTTGCCCGGTCGCGGAAGCGCGTTGTAGTGAGTCGCTGCCCGGAATGAAGGGTTATGGTGAAGGGCATGTTGCAGCCTGCTTCGTGACCTCTGAAGAGGGCGCTAAGACATGAGTGATAAGCCGATCATAACCGCACGCGATTTATCAGTGCACTTCCCGCTTGGCGGCGGCCTTTTCGAGGCGACAAAGTACGTACGCGCGGTCGAAGGCGTTAATCTCGAGATCCCCATGGGTTCATTCTTTGGACTTGTCGGAGAAAGTGGCTCGGGCAAAACCACGCTCGGACGGGCCTTTCTTCGAGCCAGCCCGATTTCGCGCGGTGAAGTCAATTATAACGATGGTGAAGTAGACTTTGATCTGGTCGGCCTACCGAAAGAAAAACTCAAAGAGTTTCGCAAGCGTGCGCAATTGATCTTTCAGGATCCTTATGCCGCGCTCAGCCCACGCATGACGGTTCGCGATATTATTGCCGAACCGCTTGAAGTAATGAATATAACATCGAGCCGCGAAGAAACCGACGAGCGGGTACGCCAGATCGCCGACAAATGCCGGCTCAACCTGGAGCACTTGCGTAGATTTCCCCATGCATTTTCCGGTGGTCAGCGACAGCGAATTTCGATTGCCAGGTCACTGGTTTCCAATCCACGATTCGTAGTTGCCGATGAAAGCGTGGCGGCACTCGATGTCTCCATCCAGGCCGATGTACTTAACCTGCTCAAGGCTTTGCAGGATGAGTTGGGACTAACTTACCTGTTTATCAGTCACGACCTTTCCGTGGTTGCGCATATATGCGATCACATTGCGGTTATGTATCTGGGGCGACTGGTCGAAACCGCACCGACCCGCGAGCTATTCGCTGCGCCCCGGCATCCGTATACCAAAGCCCTGCTATCGGCGATTCCGAATCTCGATCCGGATCACATTAGCCAGGCGCAGAAACTTGAAGGAGAGATTCCGTCTCCGACCAACCCGCCCCCTGGTTGCAAGTTCCAGACCCGATGCCCTTTCGCTATCGATCATTGCCGCGAAGAAGAGCCGAAGCTCGCCAACCTGGGGTTTGAGCATGACGTCGCCTGTCATCGTTGGCAGGAACTGGCTGATGCACCGGCTAATCCTCAAAATAAAAAGTAACGGCAAGTGAAGAATTTGGATGAAGTAAAACCCGAACAAAGTCGTCGAAATCTCCTTAAGACCGGTACCGCAGCAGGTGTTGCGGCTTCTATAGGTCCCTGGATTGTTAGCCCCGCCGTATTAGCTTCGTCTGGAGAGATCAATTGCACGATCTGGACCGACTATATTCCGGCGCATGTTATTGATGATTTCACCAATGAAACGGGTATCAAAGTCAATTATACCGGGCTTGGCTCGAATGAAGAACTGTTGCAGCAGATGAAAGCTTCAGAGGGTGTCGGTGTCGATCTTTGTAGCCCGACCAACAACAGGTCGGGGCAGTGGTCGACTCTGGATCTTTTGCAGCCTTTCGACTACGCGAGAATTAGCGGTCTCGAAAATCTTAACCCTGCCATGTTGCAGGTCGGCAATAGTGAGTGGAATTTTCGCAGCAAGGGTTCGCACTGGTTGCCCTTTGTCTGGGGTACCGAGGGTATAGCTTGGCGCACAGACCTGTTCAGTCCGCCTGGTGGGATCCCCAGCTATGGCAATATCTGGGACGAGGCGAATGCAGGCAAGGCCATGATTCGTCCGCACAGTGGTATGTTAGGAGCTGGACTGTATATGGAAACGACCGGTGAACTGGCTCCGGGCGATGTCTGGAAGGCTTATACCGACGAGACAGAGATGCGACGTGTCTGGGATAAAATAACCCGCTTTTGTATTGAGCGTAAATCGCAAATTAAGATTTTCTGGAACGATACCGAAACCCAGAAGAATGGTCTGCTGAATGACGGTGTCATAGTCGGTCAAACCTGGGGCGGGCCGGTTCTTTCGATGAAATCCCGGGGTGAACCGGTCACTTATCAGGCGCCGAAGGAAGGTGCGATGGCGTGGGTCGATGGTCTTGCGCTGTCCGCCGCGGCGGAAAATATCGAGCAGTCCTATGCTTTGATCAATTATCTGTTCGAGGCCTCAGTCGCGGGTAAGTCTATTGAAACTCATGGTTACAACTCGGCCGTACTTGGTGCGCACCAGCACACTAATCCGGTTTACATGAAGAATTTTAAAGAAGCTTACCCGGGTGATGCGTTGGCTAATCTCAATCCCTGGCCCGCAGAACCCCAATGGTATGCCGATATCCGTAGCGAATATAAAGACAGGTTTGTAAAGGCGTAGCTGGCCGCAGTCAATTTAAAGCAGTTGATGGATTAAGCGGGCCAGTTTTTTGATGCCAGGCTCGATTTGCTTTGCGGAAATCGATGAAAATCCTAGCCGTATAAAATTTTGTGGCGGGTTGTCCTGCATAAAACAGATTTCCCCTGATTCAATCAAAATTCCTTCTTCGCGAGCCTGATGTTTTAACGTTCTGGTATCGAGTTGCTGAGATCCTTCCACCCAGTATGACGTGCCACCAAAGGAGGGAATTTGAGTGGATTCCGGCAGATGCTTATTCAGCGCCTCACCCATGACCTGCCACCTTTCCTGATAAGTTTTACTGAGCCGGTGGATTAATGAGTCGTGATGGCCCATCGAAAGAAATAAAGCCACCAGCCGTTGATTGTTGGTTGGGGGATGTCGCACCATCAAGCGTCTTAAGGCGCGCGCTTCCGCGATTAACTCGCGCGAGCCGACCATATAACCGATGCGCAGTCCCGGTGCCAGTGTCTTCGACAGGCTACCGATATAAATCACGCGCTCGCCGCTATCGAGGCTTTTTAAGGCGGGTGTGGGCTCGCCGACAAAGTTGATCTCGCTTTCATAATCGTCTTCGATGATGAGGAAATCGTGTTCCTCGGCGTCGGCGAGTAATTTTTGTCGACGCTCCATTGGCAACGTTACGGTGGTCGGTGACTGGTGGCTTGGAGTGATGTAAACGAATTCGCACTGGTTAACCTGATCGCCCGGTACCACGCCATTGCTATCGATTTCCAGTGGCACAACGTCGGGTGATTTCAGTGAAAATATATTGCGCGCATCGGCGTACCCAGGATTTTCGATGCCTATCTTTGTGTCTTTATCGATTAGCAAATCAGCGAGTATATATAAGGCCTGCTGCGCGCCCATGGTGATAAGAATTTCGTCGCGCGACGCCCATACGCCTCGCCGCGGCAGGATGCGCGCCTGAATCTGTTCGATTAGTAGCGGATCGTCGGTGTCGATAAGATCGGGAGTAACATCCTGAATATCGCTAACACTCAGCGCCTGTCGGCAACATTCACGCCAGTCCGTCACCGGGAACAGTGAAGGATCAAGTTGGCCAAATAAAAATGGGTAGGGGTATCTTTTCCAGTCTACCGGCTTAACAATATTCCTTTGCTGTGAGGGGCGAAACTTGATATGCCGGCCCCAGCCCGGTTGGGATTTTTTCGCTATCGGCTCTGGCTGTTTCAGATTGACGCGGCCGTTTAACATGGTTTTATCGATGAAATAGCCACTACGTTCGCGCGAGACAAGGTAACCCTCATCGATGAGCTGCTGATAGGCGAGTACCACGGTATTGCGGGCAATGCCCAGGTGTTTGGCCAGTTCGCGCGATGAAGGCAGGGGCACTTCCAAAGGGAGTTTATTGTCGAGAATGGCCGTTACGATGGTTTCCCGCAACTGCCTTTGGTAGCTTACTTTGCGTTCGTTTGATATTTTAAACAGACGGCTCCACATCATATTCTGCTGCCGGTTCTGCGCGCTCAAATTTTCACCATCTTGGGTCCAATCATCAGAGTTTCCAATCAATACTTATTGTCGCACTGTTTTGGCCTTATCAATAGCAGTATTCTGGCTCTATGGTATTGAGAGCAAACTAATTAGCTTGTGGGCTGGGTTATACTGATATGATTTAACCTTGCCGGGGTACGGATAGCCCTCTATAACAAGCCTCGAGGATAGCGCCTCGATATAACCGAAGTCGTGGAGAACTCCAATGAAACCGAATGATTTAAGCGAAATTGTCAGTAGTGACAAAAGCCATGTCTGGCATCACCTGAGCCAGCACAAGCCATTGCAAGCCAGCGATCCGATGGTGATTGTCGAAGGTAAAGGTCTGCGAGTCAAAGATATCAATGGCCGGGAATATCTTGACGCGGTATCCGGTGGAGTGTGGACTGTTAACGTTGGTTATGGTCGCGAGAGTATTGCCGATGCGGTACGTGATCAACTGGTTAAAATGTGTTACTTCGCTAACTCAGCCGGCAATATACCCGGAGCCCAGTTTGCCGAAAAGCTGATCGGAAAAATGCCAGGTTTGAGCCGGATTTATTACTCTAATTCAGGCTCCGAAGCTAATGAAAAAGGCTTCAAACTGATTCGTCAGTTGGCAGCGCTTAAAAACGACGGTAAAAAGCACAAGATACTTTACCGTGATCGCGATTATCACGGCACGACTATTACTACTTTGAGTGCCTGCGGCCAGGAACAGCGTAAGGATCAATACGGCCCGTTTACGCCGGGTTTTGTCGAAGTGCCGCATTGCCTGGCCTACCGTGCGCCTAATGGTGATGACCCGGACTACGGTGTACAGGCGGCGAAGGAAATCGAAAAAATAATTTTGCGTGAGGACCCGGATACGGTCGGTTCACTTTGCCTGGAACCGATTACCGCGGGCGGTGGTGTCATTGTGCCTCCCGAAGGGTACTTCGAAACCGTGCAGGAAATCTGTCAAAAATATGGTGTGCTACTGCATATAGACGAGGTCGTCTGTGGCATGGGTCGTACCGGTAAATGGTTTGGTTATCAGCACTTCGACGTTAAGCCCGATATTGTTACTATGGCCAAGGGTGTTGCCAGTGGTTATGCCGCGATTTCGGTCACTGCAACGACCGAAGATCTGTTTAATGAATTTCTCGCCGAGCCGTCAGAGAAATTGAGTTATTTCCGGGATATCAGTACTTTCGGTGGTGTTGCTGGTGGTCCCGCAGCGGCGCTCGAAAATATGCGTATCATCGAAGAAGAAAACCTGCTCGAAAATGTTAATAACATGGGTGAATATCTCATGGGCCGTTTAAATGAGTTAATGGACAAATACGAAATCATCGGAGATGTGCGTGGTAAAGGCCTGTTTGTCGGCGCAGAACTGGTCAAAGATCGTAAGACCAAAGAGCCGGTTGATGAATCTGTAGCAGCAGCGGTTGCGGCCGACTGTCTCAGGCAGGGTGTCATGATTGGTCGTACTAATCGTAGTCTGACCGAATATAATAATACGCTGTGCCTCAGTCCTGCTTTGATCTGCACCAAAGACGATATCGACGAAATTGTGAATTCTATCGATGTTGCTTTGGGAAATTTACAGCAGTAAACCCGAATCGGATCAAAATGCCGGCCTCACCGGGCTGGCATTTTTCCGTTACAATAGATGCTGCGATTATTGAGCCTTTCGAAGTGAATCCAGCAACGGATCTAAACTATCCTGTCGACGCAGACAAACTACTGGATGAAATCGCCAGAGACCTGCCTTTGGCCGATTTCCTTTATCTGGGGTCTTCTAAAGTCGTGCAATTGCTTTCCGAAATTACCGGTAGCACCATAGGCGACGACCCGCTATTCCTCGATAGCTGGAATAGTCTCGAAGAAGACCAGTATATGGCCGACGGAGGCAAGTATCGTAAGCGCCGCCACGCCACTTTTGCGACGCAGCACGCCGGTGATCAGCCGACGTTGATGCCTCACCAGCCGCATTATCAATCGCTCGATTACAATAGCTTAAACGGTGGAGTTGCGCGTTATTTTGCACCAATATTAATCGACCTGCTAAACAGTCGTACGCTTGGCGCGTTGCTGGAAATGGGTAATCGGTTATTCAGTCGCCTGACCGGCAATCACGCCTGGCATATCGAACTGCATCAGTTTCGTATCGAGGCCCGCGATGGCCGGTATGGCAACCCGACTCCCGAGGGTGTGCACCGCGACGGCGTCGATTTTGTCATGGTGGTGATGATAAAGCGCGTTAATATCAATAGTGGGGGCACGACGATTTTTAATCTTGAAAACCAGCTAATCGGCGAATTTACCCTGTTAAATACTTTCGACATGGCGATAGTCAATGATCATCGGGTGTATCACGGTGTCACGCCAATAACACAGATTGATCCGCAGCAGGAAGCCTATCGCGATGTGCTGGTGATTACTTTTAAAGCGAATAGCCCTTCTTCAGCATAAATCAGCTAGAGAAATAGTAACTTTACTGATTAATACCTGACGTGCGATATTGAGATTCAGTGAAGCTCAATAGTTGTAGCACAAAAAATAATGTTAAAAAGCCGTTCGATATTTTTTAGCAATGCTAATGGTTGGGAGCTTTTAGACCATATTTTTTCTACAGTGATTCTTGGGCTATTAGTCGGGACGAGCCTGTCGATATATAGAGACTATGTCGAGCGTAGTCGGGTAACTCAAGCTATTCATATGGCACCCATCATCAATCAACATTATGTCGAGCAATTTAACGCGACTGGAAAATGGACCGTTCCCAGTACACTGGACGATTATGATCTATCTATTGACGATTCTGAGAGCATAGTAGATATACAGTTTGAAGACAGTGCTTATACTTTCGCACTAAAGCTTTCGCAGGATAAACCCTATAAGTTGAGTTTTCGTGTTGCCGAAGGGTTAAGAGTTAACTGGCTTTGCGGTTATCAGAAACCTTTAACCGGTCACAGGCCGTTGGTAGCTAACAAGACCAATCTGCCTGTCGACTATTTACCTTTAGCCTGTAGGGGCAGTTAATATTATGAGCCTGACCACTCAAAAACTTGATTTAATATCATTGCTGGGTAGGCAGCTATCTCATCTTATTAAAGATGGCCGTAGTCTGGATGAGGCGTTTGGGAAGTTACGAGAGGTAACTGATGAATCCATTTCCAGCCACATTGAGAATTTAGAACAATTAATGAATGCCGAGAAGCCACGGCCTATCAATACCCTCTATAGAGATAGTCCGATCCCAGCAATTTTTGAGTTATCCAGGAAAGCTGAAGAGTATGGTGGTAATCCACTGGCAATTCTTTCTGGGTTAGCAAATACGCTTGATTCACTGACTGGAGGATATCGCTCATATTGGCTTGGAATAGGTAGCTTTCTTTATTACGCGGTGGCCTTGCTGGTAGTAGCCCTGGTTGCTCTGTCTATATTTTCTATTTTTGTATTCCCTCAATTTAATGAAATGTTTATCAGCTTTGGAGCTAAGCTTCCGCCATTGACGGAATTTTGGGTTAATGCATTAGATTTCTTGCATGGGCCGATCCTGTTGGCTGGTGCGGGTATGATAATTTGGCTAGCTGTATTGACTCTTGAGATTCGAAATAGTATGCGGCGTTTATCTGCTGTAAATGGAATGGCGAAAAAAATGCCTGGATTACGCCGTATATGTCGTACCTATAATGAATCATTGACCGTGAACTTTGCCTGTTTGTTGCTGGATGCTGGTGTGGTTGCCGAGGTCGCGCTCACGCAAGCGGAAAAATTGACGAAAACCAGTTTACGGATAGAGACAGATAGGGAGGCTGGTAGTGATTTGGCCAGAAGAATTGGTCAAAAATCAATCCGGGGTTGTTTGTTATTGGCAGATCGTTGCGGTGTACTTGCCGAGGAATTGAGGCATCTATCCACCGAGACAGAGGTCTTACATGCTGAAGTATTGATCAGGGTTCGAGGAGAGTTTATTTTATTCGCTCAAGTTTCTACCGCCATATTAATAGGCTTACTGGTTATGGGCATGTACTTGCCAATTTTCAAAATGGGTTCGATTGTCTAAGAGAAAAATTATGAAAAATAAAGGCTTCACATTGATCGAGTTGATGATAGTGGTTTCTATCATCGGCATTCTTGCGGCGATAGCTCTTCCTTCTTACCAGGACTACACCATTCGTGCACAGACCGCAGAGGCAATGATACTGGCGACAGAAATTAAATCTGAAATAACCGGATACTACAAGGCTCGGGGTAGTTTTCCTGTGTCGAATAAAGCAGCAGGATTACCTGAGCCGGAATATTTGATTGGTAACTATGTGGCGGGCATCGAAATTAACAATGGTGCCGTACATATAACACTGGGTAACAGAATTAACGCACAGGCCGCCGGCAAGATTATTAGTTTCAGGCCACTTACGGTGATAGATAGCCCTTCTAGCCCAATCTCCTGGGCCTGTGGTTATGCATCGGCGCCGAAGGGTATGGAAGCGGTAGGAGAGAACCACACTAATATCGAAGTGCGAATGATTTCCTGGGCCTGTCGGGAGTAGATGTTAAATTGAAAAATGCCTAAATTAACCGCATCCTGGCCACGACTGAGGAAAGTTCTACCGGCTATTTTACTGGTTATGCAGCTGCTTGCTTTTTCGGATATCGTTTATTCCGACCCCATAGTCGATATTATCCCTGGCGAAGCTATTTTAAGAATTGACGATGGCGATTTTGTGCACCCGGTATTTTCACCGAATGGCGCATTACTGGCTTATTCTAAAGTTATTGTAGAAAATCAAACTGAACTGACTGAAGTGTATCTCCACGAGTTTTCCTCGGGTAAGACCCGGCGGTTACTCGATGCGGCTAATTCGCGTAATTACGCCACCTATAAGGCATTTATTTATCGTCTTGAGTGGATTTCAAATCAACGGTTGCGCGCCTATATTTCAGATGGTGATGTGGATACCACGCTGGTTGAATTTGACGTGATGACAGACAGCGTGGTTGATACTCGCGACGGCGACCTGGAAATGGACTGGTATGAGAAAACCAATCGATGGATGCAATCGGTTAAACCGCTGCCTGCCTGGGAACCGGAGGTGCTACGAACCGCTTTCGAGAACGGTATGCAATTAGCCGATGGCAGTTTTTTAATCCAGCCTCAGTATTCGGGTGTTGAAGCTAATATCTATCGGCTTACCACCGACGGTAACCTAACCCTGATACGTTCAGCAGCCGAGCCGTCAGCTGGCGCGCTTGGTGGGGCTTTGCAATTCAACGAGTCATTACTATTCATACAGTCCGAATCATCGGGCGGACACTCGAAACGGGCTGAACTGTTACGTTACGACAACGATGAAATAGAAATCCTCGCTTCAATGGCGACAACTACAGAGCCACGCTTGAAGCCACTATTTAGCAACCGGTCAATCGCGTTATTTTTTGTTTCCACAGCCCGGACATACGAGATAAACCCTGGAAAACTGTATACATATTCGGCTTCAGGTCTAACTGAATGGCTAGCGCCAGGGATGTTATACGATGTTGTCGCTTCCGCCACGAATAAAATGCTTGCCCTGGTGTTCTGGCAAAACGAACACAGGGTTATCGAAATTTACAGCGTGGATAATTTCATTCAGGTGCGTTGAAATGACACCCTGGCCGAAAAGTCGTGTATTTATAAGGGGTAATTCAACTATAATTCGCAGGTTTCGAGCCATCCAATAATATCTGAGGAAAATCGTGGAAAGAGAAGCAATGAATTTTGACGTGGTCATCGTTGGTGGTGGGCCATCGGGATTGAGTGCCGCTATCCGTCTGGCACAACTGGCGCAGGAAAATGAGCGCGAGCTGACTATTTGTATCCTGGAGAAAGGTTCGGAAATTGGCGCGCATATTCTTTCCGGTGCCGTACTCGAACCGCGAAGCCTTAACGAACTTATTCCCGACTGGAAAGAGAAAGGTGCTCCGCTCAACACGCCGGTCAAATCGGATGCGTTTCGATACCTCACAGAAACCGGGTCTTATGGCCTGCCGACTCCGCCGCAGATGCATAACGAAGGCAATTACATCATCAGTCTAGGTAATTTCTGCCGTTGGCTCGCCGAACAGGCCGAAGAGCTTGGCGTCGAGATATTTCCCGGATTCGCCGCTGCCGAAGTGCTCTACGATGCCGATGGTGGCGTACGGGGCGTTGCTACCGGCGATATGGGTATAGGCAAAGACGGTGAGCCCACCGACAATTTTGAACCTGGTGTCGAACTCATCGGCCGCCAGACTATTTTCTCCGAAGGTTGCCGTGGTTCATTAACCGGCGAACTGATGAAAACTTTTGGCCTGCGCGACGGGGTCGAGCCACAAACCTATGGCATTGGCATCAAAGAATTGTGGGAAGTAAAACCCGAAGTCCACAGCGAAGGTAGCACCTTGCATACTATCGGTTGGCCGATCAAGTCGGATACTTATGGTGGCTCATTTGTCTATCACATTGCCGACAACCAGGTTGCGGTCGGTTTTGTGGTCGGTCTCGATTATAAAAATCCGCACCTGAGCCCGTTCGAAGAATTCCAGCGCTTTAAGAATCATCCTGACATCCGCCCGGTTTTTGAAGGCGGCAAGCGAATCTCTTATGGTGCAAGAGCGCTTTCCGAGGGTGGTTTTCAATCGATACCAAAACTGACTTTCCCGGGAGGGTTACTGGTCGGTGATACCGCGGGTTTCCTCAACGTGCCGAAAATTAAGGGTACGCATACCGCGATGAAATCGGCCATGGTTGCGGCCGAAGCGATATTCGGGTTATTACCCGCCGAATATGACGAGGAGAATCCGGGTCCAGCACTGGAAGCAACTACATACTCTGTGCAGCTGAAGAAAACCTGGCTTTGGAGCGAGCTGCATAAGGTTCGCAACATTCGACCCGGTTTCCAGAAAGGTCTGTGGTTAGGTCTGGCCAATGCAGCACTGGAATCCTATGTGTTCCGTGGCAAAGCGCCCTGGACCCTGGGCCACCATAAGGATAATGAGCAGCTAGGTAAGAAAGACCGTTATCCGAAAATCGATTATCCCAGGCCCGATAACGAAGTTTCTTTCGACCGTCTTTCGTCAGTCTTTCTGTCGAATACCTATCACGAAGAAAATCAGCCCGCGCATCTTCGTCTACGTGATGAGACCGTGCCGATTAATATCAACCTGGCCGAATACGACGCCCCGGAACAGCGTTATTGCCCGGCAGGGGTCTACGAAATTATCGAAACCGATGGTCAACCGCAGTTACAGATTAATGCACAAAACTGCGTGCACTGTAAGACTTGCGACATAAAGGACCCGCGGCAGAATATTCACTGGACGGTGCCCGAAGGTGGGGGTGGTCCCAGCTACCCGAATATGTAATGCCACACTGTGTCATCGAATATTCCAGTGATGTCGTCGAGCATATAGAGATCGATGATTTAATGGCTGCCGTGCACGACGCGGCATTTAGCTCGGGTCTGTTTCCCGAATACGATATCAAAACCCGCGCGCATGCTTACCAGTATCATCGTACCGGGCAGACAAAAGATTCATTCGTTCATGTGAATCTACATTTGTTGTCGGGCCGTGACGACGGGCAAAAAGCCGATTTAAGCGAGAAAGTACTGGCAGGCATTGAGCCGTTATTGCCGCAGGTCGTCAGTGTGGGTGTTGAGATTATTGATATGCACCGGGATAGTTATCGTAAGCGAGTGCTAGGATAGAATCACTGTTTTCGCAATGGCCTCATCATCCACAATCCAGTCACCGGGCCCGGTATTAGCAGCCAGAAAATAAATTCCGGGCCGATCACTGCCAGCAACGAATTAA
>JAOUJX010000089.1 GCA_029882955.1 Gammaproteobacteria bacterium | reverse complement strand
GCTGGGATCAACAAGTCGGAGAGTAACGACTTCGCAACCTCGGTTTTTCCGCCGCGTAGAAGCCCTGCGAAAGCATATTCTGAGAGCGTATCTGGAATCGGCGTAACCGCCGCCAGAATTGTCGCCGGGTCACAGCCCAGCACCACCGAAATAGCGAAGGGTTCGTCACCGTGAAGCTGTCGCCATTCACGATAATCGAGTGCGCCGCCTCGCTGTGAAAGCCAGCGCATAATAACTTTATTTTTGCCTATAACCTGCTGGCGATAAATTCCGAGATTATCTCGTGCTTTAAGAGGGCCACGAGTGGTCACCAGACCCCAGGTGATTAATGCACCGGCGTCTCCCGGCCAACAGGTTTGTATCGGTAATATCCCCAGGTCGACGTCTTCTCCTTTAAAGACAATCTGCTGGCACTTTGGATTCTTCACCAGCTTAGGCGCCATATCGAGAACTTTTCTATAAATAGGCAGGGACTTCAAGGCTTCTTTAAAACCCTTCGGCGGCTCTGGTTCCTTTAAAAAGGCCAGAAGTCGTCCGATTTCTCGCAATGATTCCGCCTGACTTTCACCCATGGCCTGGGCAACCCGTTGCTCGGTACCAAAAAGATTCGCCAGTAGAGGGATATTGCTATCACCAGCCTGTTCGAATAGCAAAGCTGGACCTTTTGCCCGCAGTGTCCGATCGCTAACTTCGGTGATCTCAAGATTGGGATCAAGTTTATGGGAGATGCGCTTTAATTCGCCAGCTTCTTCGAGTTGCTCGATAAATTCCCGGAGGTCACGATATGCCATAAAAGCCGAGGCAGTTCTGTCGTATGAAAAAACTGATTTTACCAGACCTTAATGCCATGAAATCTCTTTTTAATCGACGATTCCGTCACAGATTTACCAACGAAAAAGCCGAGTAGCACAATAATAGCGCAGGCTAGCGCGATATATTGCCAGTAAATAGTTGCTATATTGATTAATGACGCAATCGCTGGTTTGGCTTTTTCCTGAAGAATTTTCTCTTCAGCCTGCCGTCTCAGGTCGATAATGGTTTGCTCTGCATTTTCCTTCTCGATTTCTAGTGACTCGAGTTTCTCATTTATCGCATTCATGTCGCTTTCGTACTGATCAATTACTGCTTTACTATTGGCCAGCCTGTCCAGCTCCTGCTTGAGTTTCTCGTTCTTCTTCTCCATTTCACCGAGTAGCAATCCGGAAGTCGGGTTTGATACTAGAAACCCGCGTTTCACCCAACCTCTATTTCCCTGAGATGTTAATACGCTGGCGTAAGGACCAGCGATTTCACTAACCACGAGTTTGTCGCCCGAACTCAGTAGCTGGATCACCTTACTTCGTTCATCGGCCTGCTCATATAAAGACAGTCGTAACTGGTCGGTGACGTATCGCTCCTGCAGGTTATCGCTTGTCTGTGCCTGCACGCTACCTACCATTAATACAATCAGGATGCTTCCAATTAATTTTCTGCTCATAATTTTCTAACTGGTTATGCCGCTATGACGTAGCAGCGCTTCAATATCGGGTTCCCGGCTGCGGAAACAACAAAACGACTCTATCGCTGGTCGTGAACCGCCTTTTTCCAGTATACATTCAAGAAACCTGCGACCCGTTTCCGTATTGAAGATCCCTTCTTCTTCAAAAGCGGAGAAAGCGTCGGCTGATAAAACCTCGGCCCATTTGTAACTATAATAACCCGCTGCATAGCCGCCTGCAAAAATATGCGAGAATCCGTTCTGAAAGCGGTTGTTTTCAGTAGTATCTACCACCGACACCTGTTCACGAACCTGATCCAGTATTTGCTGGATTTGTTCCTCCGAGATAAGCCCGGTATCCTGATGTAATTTAATATCAAATAACGCGAATTCTATTTGCCGCAACATTTGCAGCCCCGACTGAAAGTTTTTCGCTGCAGTCATTTTATCGAATAGCGTATCGGGCAGATTCTCTCCCGTCTGATGGTGTTTAGCAAATAAATGCAAGGCTGGCTTTTGCCAGCAAAAGTTTTCCATGAACTGACTAGGCAATTCTACCGCATCCCATTCCACACCGTTGATTCCGGCAACTTCTGGGACATCGATTTTTGTCAGCATATGATGCAGACCATGGCCAAATTCGTGAAACAGCGTTATAACTTCGTCGTGGGTGAACAATGCCGAACTGTCACCAATTGGTGGCGTTAAGTTACAGGTCAGGTAAGCGACAGGTAACTGCAACTTGCCATCGATTTGATATCGATTAATACATTCGTCCATCCATGCTCCGCCCCGCTTGTTTTCTCGGGCATAGAGATCAAGGTAGAACTGCCCGATGACTTCGCCATCGGCATCATGAATTTGATAAAAGCATACGCCCTTATCCCAGGTCTCTATTTTATTTTCAATCTGTTTAATATCAATCCGGTACAGAGTTTTTACGATCTCAAACAAACCGCTAATGACTCGTTCGTCAGAAAAATAGGGTTTAAGGTCTTCGTCTGATATCTGGTAACGCTGCTGCTTCAGCTTTTCACTATAGTAGGCGTAATCCCAGGCCTGCAGCTCACCTTCGAACCCTAAAGAATTGGCGTAGGTCTGGCGCTCCTCTACTTCTTTTAAAGCCGCCGATCTTGACTGTCGTGCGAGGTCCAGGAGAAAATCCACCACCTCGTCGACTGATCCGGCCATTTTTGTTTCGATCGAATATTCGGCGTAGTTCCTAAATCCAAGTATTTTTGCTTTTTCCTGTCTTTTCGTAGCAATTAGACACATGTTCGCAGCATTATCCCACTTTTTATCGGTAATTCCCTGATTAGAAGCCCGTGTGGTATAGGCCTGATATATTTCTTTTCGTAATTCACGATCATCTGCATAGGTAATCGTCGCGATGTAACAGGGCATATCCAGCGTTAACCGAAATCCGGAGTAATCCTTTTGCTCCGCTAGCTGCTTCAGCATCGATATCGCGTAGGATGGCATCCCCTGTAACTGTTCTTCATCCTCAACATATTTTTCCCAGGATTGACTGGCATCGAGCAGATTATTTTCGAAACTTGACTGTAGTTCCGAGAGTTCTTTTTCCAATTGTAGAAACCGTGTACGTGCCTTTCCTGTCAGATCTACACCACCCAGGCGAAAATGTTTCAGGGCATCATCCAGCGCTTTCTTCTGTGGGATATCTAGATCAGCATAGCCAGCCGACTGAGCAATCCGATTAAAGTGGCTGAATAGATCTCGATTCTGGCTGATTTTTGTCGAATATTCACTTAACAGTGGCAGGCACTCATTATAAGCATGACGCAAGTCGTCGTTAGCTTTTACCGAATTTAAGTGTCTAACTGGTGACCAGGCTTTACTCAGACGATCTTCTAGTAACGAGAGTGGATTTATCAGGCTATTCCAGTCGGGTTCTTCCTGATCGATCAGCTGATCGATCGCCGCATTGTTGTCGGCAATAATCTGTTCTATAGCCGGCTTTATATGTTCAGGTCTAATTTGATTAAATGCCGGCAGGCCATTGGTTTCTAATAGCGGATTATCCAAAGGTAATTCTCTAGCGGATTAACAATGCATTAACGAATCTATACATCCAGGTTATTAACATTCAAGGCATTTGATTCGATGAAATGGCGCCTTGGTTCGACCTGATCACCCATCAAGGTGGTAAATACTTCGTCGGCTGCAATTGCATCTTCGATGCGGACTTTCAACAAGCGTCGATTATCCGGATCCATCGTTGTCTCCCAAAGCTGATCTGGATTCATTTCTCCCAACCCTTTATAACGCTGAATATTCAATCCTTTCCTGGCCTCTTTCATCATCCACTCATAAGCGTCGCTAAACTTGCCGACCGCTTGCTTGCGCTCACCCCGGCTAATGCTCGAGTTTTCAGTAAACATATCGCCAGCCTGTTCAACAAATTGAGCTATAGTCTGATAATCACCGCTGTTAAAAAACTCTGCCTTTAGCACGCTGCTACTGGCAATTCCATGCAAACGCTTGCTGATGTTAAATCCGTATTGATTACTATCATCGTCTCCAATAACTTCTATGGAATAGGAAACCGACGTTTCGCTTTTTTCATTTATTCTTGTTGATAGCAATTCTGCCCAGGTTTTCATTGCCTGTTTATCAAGCAGGCTGGCTTCGGATAAGGCCGGCAAATCTATCAATTCCTGCAACACTTCCGGTAACACCGTTTGCCTGAGACGATCAAAAATAGCCAGTATAGTGATATACCTCAGGGCCAGATCTTCCAGCGCCAGATCTGACAGTGCAGGCAAATCGTCTGCCAGGTGTAACTGAGCACCTTCGATTGCCAGTTGTAGCAGATAGCTATTGAGCTCTTTATCATCTTTTACATAACGCTCCTGCTTGCCTTTTTTCACTTTATACAACGGCGGCTGAGCGATATAAATGTGACCGCGTTCTACCAGCTCTTTCATTTGGCGGTAGAAAAAAGTTAATAGCAACGTACGAATATGCGAACCGTCTACATCCGCATCGGTCATGATAATAATATGGTGATAACGTAGTTTATCGATATCAAACTCTTCCCGCCCTATTCCACAACCCAATGCAGTGATTAATGTACCAACTTCTGCCGACTGCAACATTTTATCGAAGCGAGCTTTCTCCACATTTAAAATTTTACCTTTGAGTGGCAGTATAGCCTGAGTCTTACGATTTCTTCCCTGCTTAGCGGAACCTCCGGCCGAGTCACCCTCCACCAGATATATTTCCGATAATCCAGGGTCTTTTTCCTGACAATCCGCCAGCTTACCGGGTAGACCGGCAATATCTAACGCTCCTTTTCTTCGCGTCATTTCCCTCGCTTTGCGGGCCGCTTCACGGGCACGTGCCGCATCCTGTATTTTTGAAGTAATCGCCTTGGCGTCAGCGGGGTGCTCTTCAAGGTAATCCTTAAGACGCTCACTAACAGCCGACTCAACGATGCCTTTTATTTCTGATGAAACCAGCTTATCTTTAGTCTGAGACGAGAATTTTGGATCGGGTACCTTCACTGAAAGTACCGCCGTCAACCCTTCTCGAGCATCGTCACCACCAGTCGAGACTTTATCTTTTTTAGTTTGCCCACTTTCCATGTACTGATTTAGCGTACGTGTCAAAGCTGTGCGAAACCCCGATAAATGCGTTCCCCCGTCGCGTTGGGGAATATTGTTGGTGAAGCAAAATATATTTTCCTGGTAAGAGTCGTTCCATTGCATCGAAACCTCGACACCAACATCCTGTAGTTCCATTTTTATTTCGATTACTTCTTCATGAATCGGGGTTTTGTTTTTATTCAAGTGCTCGACAAAAGCCCTAATACCGCCTTCGTATTCAAATATATCCTCTTTATTCGATCGCTCATCGAATAAATGAATTTTAACACCCGAGTTGAGGAAAGATAATTCTCGTAGGCGTTTCGCTAAAATATCGTAATGAAACTCTACATCACTAAAGATTTCGTTACTGGGGTAGAATCTCAATTCGGTACCTGTTTGCTCTGTATCCTTAACTTCCTTTAGATCTTCCTGGGGTACGCCTTTTACATATTCCTGCGTATATAATTTGCCCTGTCGCTTAATGCGCAGCGATAATTTTTCCGATAGCGCATTCACTACCGATATCCCGACCCCGTGTAAACCACCCGATACCTTATATGAATTGTCGTCGAATTTTCCGCCGGCATGCAATACCGTCAGAATAACCTCGGCGGCCGACCGCCCCTCCTCTTTGTGTATATCAACTGGAATACCCCGGCCATCATCTTTTACCGAGACCGATCCATCGCTATGAATAACCACTTTTATTTCAGAACAATGTCCCGCCAGCGCTTCGTCGATAGAATTATCGACAGTCTCAAATACCATGTGATGCAACCCGGTGCCGTCATCGGTATCGCCGATATACATACCTGGTCGTTTACGCACAGCATCCAGACCCTTAAGCACCTGGATGCTACTAGAATTATATTCTGACATTGAATTATCTAACTGAATTTCCGAGTTTTTATCATACCATGTTCCACGTGAAACATTTTAAAATCTTTACCTTTTATGGCTTCAGGAACATGCGGCTCTATATTAGTTATGAATAACTGCAGACCAATGGCCAATAGAGATTCATACACTCTTTCCTGTGCTAAACCATCCATCTCAGCTCTCAAATCATCCACTAACAAAATAAGCTGTCGGCCGCTCTTTTGCTTGAGAATTTTTAAAGCGGCGATAAGGAGGGCTAGCGAAAGCCTCTTCAACTGGCCTCTGGATAATACGTCTGCAGCTGGATAACCGTCGGCTAGAATTTGTATATTATCTCGATGGATTCCAGTATTCGTAAATCCTGACCTAATATCCCGTTCTCTATTTTTATTAAGCGACTCCTTCAGGCTCATAGACGAATGCCACCCCTGTAGATATTTGAGACCTATATTAACGTCCTGAAGTAGTTCCGATAATTCAGATTTAACCTGTTGCTCAATTTCACCACAATAGTTTTCCCGGTAAGCCTGCAAAACTATCGATGGATTTATCAAATAATCATCCCAGTATTCCAGCAACTTCAGATCCTTTCTTGATTTTAATAATTTATTTCTTTGCTTTAAGGCGTGCTGGTACTTTTGCCAGTGTTGATTATAAGATTGTTCCACGTGGAACATACACCAATCCAGATACTGCCGCCTTTGTTGTGGGGAACCTGTAATTAAATCCAAACTGTCGGTATTAACGATATTTATCGGCGTTTTATTGACCAGAATTGAGCGTCTTTTTATTGCTTCTCCGTTAACACGAATATCGAATTTATCGGCTGTTTTCGACAAACCAGCCTTATAGTCATTAAACCGACCGAATAAAAGGAAACCGTTTTTGTCGTGCTGAATAGTGCGTTTTAAATGATGTGTGCGGAAAGACCGGGCCTGGCATAAAATAAAAATTGCTTCGAGTAAGCTAGTCTTACCCGAGCCATTGTCACCGGAAATCAGATTAATGGTTGGGTGGAAATCAAGGGTTATACTCTGAAGATTTCTAAAATCTGTCAGACTCAGCTGACTGATCGACATAGCATTAAAATATGGCGCTTACAAACGCATTGGCATAACAACATACAGGTTCGATGAGTTTTCACTGTCACTCATGATGCAACTACTGTTGGCATCTTTAAGTTTAATGAAAACACTCTCTGAATTAAGTACGTTTAGAACATCGATTAAATAGGTAACGTTAAATCCTATTTCCATTTCTGTATCATCGTATATCACTGAAATCTCTTCTTCGGCTTCTTCCTGATCTGGGTTATTTGCCTGTATCGATAAATTTCCTGATGATAGCGTCAAACGGATACCCCGGTATTTTTCATTCGATAGTATAGCTATACGATTCATAGAGTTTTTCAACGCTTCTCTATTCACCTGTAGAACTTTATTGCCATCAACCGGGATGACTCGTTTGTAGTCCGGGAATTTTCCATCAATTAGCTTAGAAGTGAATATTAGTGTTTCGGTTTCTACTCGGATATGATTTTGCGAGAGAATAATCTTGGCTTCACTGTCGGTATTTTCCAGCAACCTGGATAATTCGAGCACGCCTTTGCGAGGGATAATAATCTGCTTATTAACGTTTACGTTGGTACTGGTATTAAATTCACTTAATGCCAACCGATGCCCATCAGTCGCTACCAGTTTCAACTTGTCGGCAGATATTTCTACCAGAATTCCATTTAAATAATAACGCACGTCTTGCTGAGCCATAGCAAACCCGGTGTTATCGAAAAGCGATTTGAAGTGTTTTTGGGGTAAAGTAAATGACTGTTCCGCATTAATTTCATCGAGCCCAGGAAAATCGCTAGCTGGTAACGAGGCAAGAGTAAAGCGACTACGGCCTGAGGTAAGAGTCACCTTGTTGTCTTCTATATTGAATTCTATTTCGGAACCATCAGGTAAAGCTTTGCAAATATCCAGCAGTTTTCTGGCAGGCAAAGTGGTCTGGAAATCTTCGCTACTAGACGAATCAACCTTTGAAACCATTTCTATTTCGAGATCTGTGGCAGTCAATGTCAAAGAGGCTGCACTTGATTTAAGTAAAACGTTACCGAGTATTGGTAAAGTCTGTCTACGTTCTACCGCTCCTATTACTTGCTGGAGGGGTGCGAGTATGTGTTCTCTGTTAATAATAGTTTTCATTTATATATAATGACTTATTACTGTTAGTATCTGCTATATTTGTTTACAATATGGAATTATCTATATATATCAATAACTTATTATCTTATATAACAACATTAAACTGTCCATAGGCGTTCTGTAAACTGTGAATAAGCACGGAATAAAAAAGCTCTCAGAATTTAGCGGTATTTTATCCACAAGCTATACACAATATCTTGGGTAAAATACCATGAATAGTCGGATAGAAATAGTCGGTAGGGGTTAGTCTCGGCATAATCGTTACTTAATTACTGAGAATGTGGTGTAAGTTCACGTAATCTTCATCGATTCGTTGATCTTCGCGGCGCAATTCTTCGATTTTCCTACAGGCATGTAATACTGTCGTATGATCCCTACCACCAAAGGCATTACCAATTTCCGGCAAACTATGTCGAGTTAGTTCCTTCGCCAGCGCCATGGCTAATTGTCTGGGGCGCGTAATAGAGCGGTTGCGCCGACTTGATAGTAAATCTGCGATACGGATCTTGTAAAACTCTGCGACCAGTTTCTGAATCATATCGATAGTAACGGGCTTGTCCTGAACGGCGAGTAATTCTTTTAGTGCCTGCCTTGTAAATTCCTGGGTGATTTCCTGTCCGGTAAATCTCGAGTGTGCGATGACTCGCTTCAAAGCGCCTTCTAGATCGCGAATATTCGATTTAAAACGCTCGGCGATAAAAAATGCTACATCGTCCGGCACAGAAACCTTGGCCTGCTCAGCTTTGCTATTCAGGATTGCTACCCGGGTTTCGAGGTCGGCGGGTTTAATATCGACAGCAAGCCCCCAACCTAACCGGGAACGAATGCGGTCTTCGAGGCCTTCAATTTCCTTGGGGTACCGATCACAGGTAATGACCATTTGTGCACTGGCTTCGTATAGTGAATTAAAGGTATGAAAAAATTCTTCCTGAGATCGACTTTTATCGGCAAGAAACTGGATATCATCCACGAGTAAGGCGTTCAGGCTACGATAGGAGTTTTTGAACTCGTTCATTTTGCTGTGCTGAAGAGCTTTAACCATATCGGATACAAATCGTTCGCAATTAACGTACAAAACGTTAGCCTGCGGATTGTTTTGTTTAATCTGATTACCGATGGCGTGCATTAGATGAGTTTTGCCGAGACCGACTCCACCATAAATATACAAAGGGTTATACTCAGCGCCAGGGTTGTTACTAATCTGTATCGAAGCAGCTCGCGCTAATTGGTTCGACTTTCCTTCGACAAAATTACTGAATATCTGGTTGCCGCTAAGACCGCTGACCTGGCTATTTGGACGTTGGTTCTGGTCGACGGATTTAGATTTCGGTTTAGTCGTTGTTCGGGATTGGGAACCTATAGAGAGGCTCACCGATAATGATCGGGTATCGTCGAGGCTTAAAACCAGTTCGCGAATTCGCTCGAGAAAGTGTTTGCGAACCCAGTCCATAACGAATCGATTAGGTGCCAGCAACTGAAGGGAATTCTTTTCCTGTTCGTCTACCTGCAGGGGTAAAATCCAGGTGTTGAGTTGTTGTTCACTTATTTCGCCTTCCAGACAGGAAATGCATTGTTGCCAGATAGAATTCAAGGTTTACGCCAATTTAAATTTAAAGTTTGTTAGCACGTTAGAAAGCACACCCATATTATACTTATCCACAGCCAGAGCATAGCCCGAGTCAGGAAATATTTTCGTCATCGTTTGAGTAAAATTCAGCCAGCCTTGCAATAAAGAGGTAGAAATTACCAGGATAGCTGTAAAAATACTTAAGAATAAACGCTTTAGCTATTGACGTGGGGCGTCTCTGCAAGTAAATTGTCGCGCCTTGTTGAAATCGACAGGCTGTTTTAAGCCGAGGCTCCACACATGAAACGTACATTCCAACCTAGTAATCTGAAGCGTGCTAGAACGCACGGATTTCGCGCTCGTATGCAAACTCGTGGCGGCCGAAGTGTCATCAAAGCACGCCGAGCCAAAGGTAGAGCTCGCCTGACGCCTTAAAAGTGTCCAATCAGGTCAGGGAAACTTTTCCCAGGCAACTGAGATTAACGCGCGCTACCGATTTTAGGCAGGTATTTCAAAATAACTTTCGCCAGACTGACGGCAGTATTACTATACTGGTCGGAATTCAGGCGGGGCTAAATCCTCGGCTAGGTTTTGCTATAGCGAAAAAGCAAATACCGAAAGCAGTACAGAGAAATCGTCTAAAAAGAATATTCCGAGAGAGTTTTCGAAAAAATCAGGTTCGGCTGCCAGATCGAGACATGGTAATCATGGTGCGGCGCCCTATTTTGAATATCGAAGTAAAGTTATTAAATGCCAATCTGGAAAAACATTGGAATAGCGTTATCAAACAATGCGAAAAATCCTGATCATACCGATTCGAATCTATCAGTATTTGCTTAGCCCCTGGGTAGGCCATCACTGTCGTTTCACACCGAGTTGTTCGCATTACGCGATTGAAGCTATCGGTCTGCATGGTTCGATCAAAGGTTTATTCCTGACTTTAAAACGACTGGCGAGTTGCCACCCCTGGCACGCTGGCGGCTACGATCCGGTACCGGACAGCAGCAAGTTAAATCAAGAACAGAGCAAACTCCATGGATAATTCCCGTTTATTTCTATTCGCAGCAACTGCTTTTGTTGGTATGTTGCTCTGGCAACAATGGCAGGCTGACTATGGTCCACAGCCAGTGGTAGTCGAACAGCCCGGGATCGATGGCCAGGTAGCCAACGGTGGTGAAGTCAATGCAGGCATTGATGATTTGCCCGAACTGGCTGAAAATCAGCTCGACGCCGGGAGAACAGCTACCGACAGTAATTCAATAACGGAAACACAGAAGAACGGGCAGCGACTAATTCTAATCGAAACTGATGTGATACGTGCCGAAATTGATAGTCTTGGCGGAGTAGTACGTTCTTTGAAACTGAAGAAATTCCCAGTCACATTGGATCAGCCGGACGTATGGCTGGAAATAGTCCACAGTCAAAGTGACTCCGTCTATTTAATGCAAAGTGGGTTGCGAAATAAGAATAATACTGCACCGACGCATTACAGTATTTATCAGACTGCGCGGACAGAATATCGGCTTGAAGACGGTGAGGATGAGTTAATCGTACCGTTCTACTGGAGTGAAAATGGTATCGAAGTTACCAAAAGTTACCATTTTCGCCGAGGTGATTACCTGGTTGATGTCAAGCACCGCGTCGTCAACAATTCAGGTGACGACTGGATTGGTAGTCAGTACCGCCAAATTCAGAGATCTCGTCCTCTGGAAACTTCTCGCCTTTTATATACCTATACCGGTTCGGTTTACTACAACGAGGAAGTGAAGTACGAGAAAGTGGATTTCGATGACATGGAAGATAGTGTACTGAAAACCGAGTCGACCGGCGGCTGGATCGCCATGTTGCAGCATTATTTTCTATCGGCCTGGGTTCCGACTGAAGATGACAAAAACCTGGTTTATTCGATAGCTAATACTAAACGTAATCCGGCGACCTATACCATCGGGCTCAGGTCTGAAAACAATCAGGCTAGCCCGGGTGGTAGTGTTGAATTTAATAGCCAGATGTTCGTTGGCCCAAAAATAGTGGATAGACTGGAAGAAATTTCGCCTGGTCTTGATCTGACAGTTGATTATGGTGTACTTACTTTCATCTCTAAACCTCTGTACTGGTT
>JAOUJX010000088.1 GCA_029882955.1 Gammaproteobacteria bacterium | reverse complement strand
CTGCGCTCGAAGCCTATATGTCGAATGTAAAAGCAAAAACCAGTAAGCCGGTGGTCACGGTCGGGCGATTCACCTCACCCGACACCATGGTCAGTCAGGTAAAACGCGGCATTGTCGACTTTATCGGTGCGGCTCGCCCTTCTATTGCAGATCCCTTTCTGCCACAGAAAATAGAACAGGGGCGGCCCGAAGATATCCGAGAATGCATCGGCTGTAATATCTGTTATACCGGTGACAGCAAGCATGTACCAATTCGCTGTACGCAAAACCCGACTATGGGCGAAGAGTGGCGGCGCGGCTGGCACCCGGAAAAAATCGACAGCAAAGGCTCTGATAGTCGAGTACTGGTGGTCGGCGCAGGTCCGGCGGGACTCGAAGCGGCACTGGCGTTGGGCAAGCGTGGCTACGCTGTCATGCTCGCCGAAGCAGAGCGTGAGCTGGGTGGGCGGGTTAGCCTCGAGAGCCAGTTGCCGGGACTTTCTGAGTGGGCGCGGGTGCGCGATTATCGGGTCTCGCAGCTAGCCAAATTGCCGAATGTCGAAATTTTTCCAGATAATAAACTCGCAGTGGAAGATATCCTGGAGATAGCGGCTGACCATGTCGTTATAGCCACTGGGGCTAAATGGCGTCGAGATGGCTACGGTAGTTATCACACTACCCCTATGCAATCTTTAACGCCTGACAACGCCATTTATACTCCAGACGACATCATGTCAGGTCGAATACCCGAAGGCCGTAGCATCGTCTACGACAACGACGGATTTTACATGGGCAGCGTCATCGCCGAAAAATTGCAGCAAGCGGGTAACGATGTGATTTACCTAACTCCGGAATCGAAAGTCTCGACCTGGAGTGTCAATAATGCCGAGCAGCCTCGCGTCCATCGACGTCTGGTTGAATTAAACATAGAAATAATACTCAATCACGGGTTGGACAGCTTCGATGGCGAAACCGCGACCCTGGGTTGTAATTTCACGGGCCAACAATACGAGGTAAAAGCTGACAACATCGTCATGGTCACATGCCGAAACCCTCAGGACAAACTCTATTACAATGTACTTGACGCCATCGAAAACAATCGAGATGGCATACCCAAAACAGTTAAGCGGATCGGCGATGCCGAAGCCCCGTCAATAATCGCGGCGGCCACTTTTGCCGGCCATAAATATGCTCGTGAACTGGACTGTGAGATCGATGCAGACAATCCCTTCAAACACGACCGGGTATTTTTTGAATGACACCAGAACCGACCAGTAATATCAGATTCCTTGCGCCGATACCGCCGCAATTTTCGCAACATCAGGCCGAACAGGCAGCATCTGAACTGTTCGGCCTCGAAGGGACTTTCAAGCAGCTGAATAGTGAACGTGATCAAAATTTTCGTATCCAAACCGACAATGGCGATTATGTATTTAAAATATCCAATGCCAAAGAAGACCCTACTGCAATCGATTTTCAGACCCAATCTCTGCTGCATATCGCCCGGAGCGACCCTTCGCTACCGATCCCACAGGTTATTCTGACCCGGGATAATCATCCGCAGGCATTCATGACATCCGCCGATGGAACACAACATCTGGTTCGTGTCCTCAGTTACCTGCCGGGAACTATCCTTACCGAAGTACCGCGTAATAGAGCTTTATTCAAAAATGTGGGGGCTGTAATTGCTCAGTCGGGTGTTGCATTACGTGGCTTTTTTCATGCCGCCGCGGGCTACGACCTGCTCTGGGATTTACGCCACCTGGTGAAATTACGCCCGCTCACCATCTACATTGAAGATACCGCGTTACGACAGGCCATCGAACGCGACCTCGACTATACGCTGGAACACATTTTCCCGCGGCTGGCTGGACTACGCAGTCAAATCATCCATAACGATGGCAATACGCATAATATTATCGTGTCCCCCGACAACCCGACAAAGGTGGCCGGGTTAGTTGACTTTGGCGATATGATGCACGCACCGCTAATCTTCGATCTCGCTGTATCGGCTGGCTCTATGACCCTGGATAGCGATGATCCTGTCGAAACCCTGTGCGATGTCGCAGCGGGTTACGATAGCGTCTGTGCACTGGAAAATGACGAAGTGAATCTACTCTCGCACCTCGCCGTCGGTCGCATTACCCAGGAGTTACTCATTGCAGCCAAACGGCAGGCCGATGACCCGGACGCTCCGGCCTATGTTGTCGATGATCAGGCAGCCTACCGTAAGGCACTCGATCAGCTCTTGAGCCTGGGGCACCAGCATATACGTGGGCGATTACGTGATGCCTGCCAGTTTCCAACCGACTGCCCAACAGGTGTAGCGGTTCCGGGTGCAAAAGAGGATGACATCAAACCATTGTTAAAACGTCGTCAGGCATCGCTTGGCAAAACCCTGGAACTAGCTTACGACCAACCCTTTCATGTGGTGCGTGGTGAGGGTGTCTGGCTATACGATGCAGATGGTCGGCGTCATCTCGATGTTTATAACAATGTACCGCATGTCGGCCACTGTCATCCCCATGTCGTCAAAGCTGTCAGCCGCCAACTGGCGACGCTGAATACCAATACGCGTTATCTTTTCGATAATGTTGTCAGCTACGCGGAGCGACTGACGGCTACCATGCCAGACGGTCTCGATAGTTGCATCTTCGTTAATTCGGGTAGCGAAGCCAACGATGCAGCTATGCGCATCTCTCGCACGCTGACAGGAAATCAGGGCGCGATCATTCTCGAAGATGCTTACCACGGCATTACAGAGTCGATCGATGAATTATCACCGGCGGCATATCCCGGGCCGGAAGCCCCGGAAATAGCAGCAAGAGTCAGGACCCTCGAAGCGCCAAACATGTATCGAGGCCGTTTTGCTGATAATCCCGAGAATGCCGCGCGGCTGTATGCAGAAAGTGCCGATAGCGCCATACAGAGCCTGGCTGAAAGCGGCCATGGCACCGCCGCTTTCATGGTTGACTCATCATTCAGCAGCAACGGTATATTATCGGTGTTACCCGGTTATCTGCCAGCGGTGGCAGAAAAGGTCCGTGCTGCCGGTGGTTTGATTATCGCCGACGAAGTGCAAATTGGTTTCGGGCGCAGCGGATCACATTTATGGGGTTTTGAAGCGCAGGATATAATTCCGGATATTGTCACTCTCGGAAAACCCGTGGCCAACGGAATTGCACTCGGCGTAGTGGTTACAACAACCGACATACGAGAACAATTCGGCACGCAAATCGACTTCTTCAGTACCTTCGGCGGCAATCCGGTCGCCTGCGCTGCGGCACATGCGGTTCTCGATGTCGTCGAACAGGAAGGCTTGCGTGAAAACGCAAAAGATACGGGTGACTATATTCGCGCAGAGCTAAGTCGGCTTGCCGAACAATGCCCCGTGATTGGCGACGTACGCGGACAGGGGTTATTCTGTGGCGTTGAAATCGTACGCGATAAAGCGAGCAAAGAGCCCGCGGCCGATATTGCCGATACTATCCGCAACCGCTTACGCGAGAATCGCGTGCTGGTCGGTCGCGAGGGCCGAGCAGGCAATATCATTAAAGTGCGCCCACCGCTGGCTTTCAGGCGCGAGCATGCAGAGCAATTAATCAAGACTTTCGCGGATGTATTAAAAACATTAGAGTAGACAGCATGGCAATAACATTGTACGGCCGACACACATCGTACAACGTACAAAAGGTGCTCTGGTTGCTCGACCAGCTTGAGCTCGACTATCAGCATATCGAATTAGGCAGCAATCCCGGCGATACCGAAACCGAAGAGTTCGGTAGACTTAACCCGATGCGAAAAGTACCCGTGTTGTGCGATGACGAGAAAACCATCTGGGAGTCGAACAGTATTCTCAGATACCTCGCCAGGCAATACGGGGATGATCAATGGAATACGGACGATGCTTACCACCAATCGTTAGTAGAGCGCTGGATGGACTGGTCACAAACGCGATTCGAGCCAGCCTTCGTCGGCGTGTTCTGGGGTTACTACCGAACTCCAGAGACGTTAAGGAATATGGAAGCGGTTACCAAAAGCCTGGACGACTGTCTTTATTGCCTCGCCAGACTTGATGATCAATTAGGTGACCAAAAGTTTTTGCTTAGCAGTATCCTGTCGTTGGCGGATGTTACTGCCGGTATTTTTTTATATCGACTGGTCGAAATCGATTTAGATATATCTCTGCCAGCCCGGGTCATGCTCTGGTATCAGGAATTACAAAAGTTTCCGGGGTATAAACGCTGGGCGATGAGTGATTTTTCCAGTTTGCAGGGCCGCCTGGCTTATTGAATCAATTTTCCAATTAGTTATGTTATATTTATTAATATAGCACTTAGAGGAGCAATCAATGCCCGACCAAACCGTCATCAAGTATGACCCTCAGGGACACCCTGAAACCGGATTACAGACCTGGGATCCAATCCCGCAGGACATTATTACCTCTGGTAACCCTGTACAACGAGGTCACCAGTACTACGGCACGGAAGAAGACAGAGTTATTTCAGGCGTGTGGGACTGCACGGCGTTCGAACAAAAACGTTTCCCCTACGATGTCGACGAATTCATGCTGGTACTCGGAGGCTCCATATCGATAGAGGACGAGTCCGGTCATACCGAAACCTTCCGTGCGGGAGAGAGCTTTATCCTGCCTAAATATACCGACTGCGCCTGGAAGCAATCCGAATTGGCGCTCAAATTTTATTTTATTCACGACAACCCTGCCAGCAGTGCGCCAGATAATGCCGGAGACCTCGCTGCGATTAGAGTTGACCACTCGGCTGAACTGCCCAGAGTAACCGATCTGGATGCGTCTCAGTTTATGAGTGCTATGCCGGATATGGGTATGAATATTTTATATTCAGACCCTACCGAAAAATTGACCATCGGCCTTTGGGATTGCAGTCCGATGAAGCGTGTCCCGGGTACCCTCGCTCGCAGCGAACTGATGCATATTCTCGAAGGTAGCGGCTCAATTACGAATGCCGACGGGGTGGTATTTAATTTTAAAGCCGGTGATACCTTCCTGGTGCCAATCGGCATGGGCTACCAGTGGCAAAACGATGAATATGTCAAAAAGGTTTTTTGTAGCTATACTCCGTAAAAAGCAAATTAAAATGGGCAAACCAGCATTATGAATACAGATCAAGCCCATGAGCTTCCCGACCTACCCGGCATCGATGTTCAGGCGGGCCTCAAGGTAACTCGTAATAATGTTCAGCTATACCGTCGGCTTTTACTAAAATTCCTCGATGGCCAGCAAAATTATCTCGACCAGTTTGCCGAAGCCCGGAGTCAACAGGACCATCTAGCGATGTCGAGAGTCGCTCATACACTCAAGGGCGTAGCCGGAAATTTGGGGATATCCAGTATATATGACATCGTCGTTAAGCTCGAGGCAGCCTGTAATTCAGAGGCAGACAATATCGATGAGTTACTAAACACAACGATTGCCAGGCTCGCAACTGTCTGCAATGATATCGTTGTTTTACGGGATGAAAACGCCTGAATACAGATCATCCCAGGTCTGGAGATTCGAGTAACTTCGCCGTCCACCTTTCTTATATCAAGAGTAATACCCTGAACACACGTAAGCGATTTAGAAAAACCAAGGTCATAGCGACGATTGGTCCTGCCTGCAATTCAATGGCTGATTTAAAGGCGATGATCAGTGTCGGCATGAACGTCGCGAGACTGAATATGTCTCACGGTGATAAAGTTTCTCACGCGCAAACCATCGCCCAAATCCGAAGCGCAGCGACCGAATGTGATGCAATTGTCGCCATCATGCTGGATACAAAAGGTCGAGAGATTCGCACCGGCCAGGTCGATAATGGCGAGGTTTTGCTCGAACGACATCAGCCATTCATTCTGTATTCTGACGATCAACTCGGTGACAGTCGCGGTGTGTCTATTTCCTATAGCGGATTACCCAACCACGCTAAACCAGGGCACCGGGTACTCGTTGATGACGGCCAGATAGAACTTAAAGTCACTTCGGTTAAGCCAGGTGAAGTACATTGTAATATCGAATGCGGTGGTCCCCTACGCAATACCAAGGGCGTCAACCTGCCCGATACAACCAGCGCCCTGGACGACATCGACTATGACACCAGCCACGAATTAAGATTTGCCGCCGAACAGGGTGTCGATTTTGTGGCCGCATCTTTTGTACGTAATGCCGGGGAAATTCAAGGTATACGCGATAGTTTAAGGCGCTTTAATGCAGACATTCCGATTATCGCCAAGATCGAAAATCGCGAAGGCGTTGATAACATCGAGGAAATTATCCAGGCCGCCGATGGCATCATGGTCGCTCGGGGCGACCTCGGCGTAGAGCTGAGCATGGGTGAAGGTCCCACCATCCAGAAACGAATCATTCGTGCCACCGTCTCCAACGGCAAGCCCGTTATCACAGCAACACAGATGCTCGACTCCATGGAACGAAATCCTCGACCTACCCGGGCGGAAGTGAGCGACGTCGCCAATGCTATTTTTGATGGCAGCTCGGCGATCATGCTATCCGGAGAGACCGCCTCAGGTTCACGCCCGGTGGAAACGGTAAAAACCATGGTAGGCCTCGCATTGGAAGCGGAGGAAAGCCTGCGAGAATTCGGCAACCTTCAACAGATTAAACCGAATCCTGCCAACGAAGTGACCGAAGCGGTAGCACAGGCATCCATTACCATGGCCAAACACTTAAATGCGGCCGCTATCCTGGCCCTCACTGAAACCGGATTTTCGTCACGGCTGATATCCAAATACCGGCCCGACTGCCCCATTTTGGCAATCACCTCCTCGTCGGTCGTGGCCCATCGACTGGCACTAAGCTGGGGCATATACAGCATTCTCTACACCGAAGATGGTTCAGACGAAGACCGTCTGGCATTTGCACTTCGAGCGGCAAAACAGATAGGTCAGGTCGAGAGTGGCGATCTGGTTATTTTGACTGCAGGCAGTTCCCGGCAGGCTGGAAGTACTAATTTAATTCGGGTGGTAGAGGTCGATTAAGGGATTTAAGCAAGCCTAAATGGTGAAATATCCGGTCGGTTACAGGTTTAATTTTTCGCCGCATACCGGACCCAATCGCATCGGTTCTGGCAAATATAGGATTCAGCATTGCTTCAGATATTGACGACAGAAACCAGATAGAGCGCGCATAAGCATCGAATTCAGGCCCATACTCCCATTCCAGGTTGTTTATCGCCTGCTCTAATTCGTCAACATCCTGGTAAACCATATCGCCCGGCCGCGCCAGCTGAAAATAATTCGCGATGGCATTGAACAACAACACCGTGACATTCTGATCCGATACCTTCGCCATGGCTAACTCACTGGTTTGAATAAAAGCCTGGCCCTGTGGAGAAAATACTCTAACCAGCGTCGATATCACCGGGTCTTGTCTCTCTCCCTCCGCTTGACACAACGAGGTATAGTCGGCATGTGCCGGAACGGTTACAGGTAAAGCATCGGGTAGAGCGTGCAGGAATCCAACCAGCATACTGCGTTTACTTTGAGCTCTGCGCCAGAGCTCGTGTTTCTCGTCCTCTTCGATCAAACCATTCTGTAACACCAGCCGAACCGACTCAAGCATATCACTGGCTTCTTCTTCGAAGGGTAAAAACTCCAGTAGAAAAGACGCAAGTTCGCGGCCAATTTCACTGTCGGCGACTGCCTTATTCCTGAGCATAACTCGCGCATTACTAGCATCCGGCAAGGCCCACCAGACATATTTTGCAAGGGTACTGGTCAAGCCCGGTGCATGGGCGACCGCAACCACGGCCTCACTCTCACCAAGTAGCAAAAGCTGTTCGAGATTATCATCTCGAGTCTGCCCCATGCGTGTCCAACGTTTGAGAAAGACCGGAAAACCGCCGGGTGAACCCATGACACGCGAAGACAGCATTGCCTTGACCTTACGTAGGTAAGCAGCCTCTTCGCAATCAGGGCTAAGCTCTACTCTGGCTTCACCTTTTACAGTCAGAGCACGCACGACCATACTCGACTCGTCGATGCGCACTGCCTGAGGTTTTTGCGCCAGCATGACGTTAAGCCGCAGGTTATCTTCAGAACTGACATCACTGGTCTCTGTCATGGTTAATCGTTCAACTGAATACGGACGCCAAAAGGTGGCTTCGCCTTGCCTTTTACCAACCACAGAGCTGGATACGGTGGTTCGTATTCGGGGAACTCACCGCAGGCATCGGTAAAATATACCAGCGTATCGGGATTCATATCCTGTTGCTCGATCCAGCGAAATACCGGGCGAAAATCTGTACCTCCCCCACCTTCTATCTGCGTTTCAAATTTAAATTCATCCCATGCCTCAAAAACAACAGGAAAATCGTCGCCGATTAAAGCGTCGCAACAGACCAGAGTAATGCGTGCTCGAATCTGCCCCTTAATCGCGTTAATTTCGGAGAAAAACTGTTCGATTTCCGCCTCACGAATCGAACCACTGGTGTCAACAGCAACCACCAGATCGATTTCCTCACTGCGCAAGCCGGGAAAGACTGCCGGATCTCCGCGCCGACTGCTGGGGCGTATATAACTGTAGTCGTTACGTGCGGTAGCATTTAAATGCTGGGCTAACAAGCTACGCCAGGGTAACTTCGGTTGCAGAAAAAAATCGACCAGGCGCATCATTTCGGCACTGAGCTTGCCAGCCTGCTGCGCCTGTTGTGCCGCCGCCGCGAGTCGCTGCTGCCACTGCGAGGCTAGCATCTCCATTTCCCCCGGCTTTAACTTTGCTTGCTGCTGCTGCGGGGACTCGGATTGCTCTGAATTATCATCACCAGCGCCGGGCGGCTTCTCTTCCTGCTGTAATTCATTTTCCTGCAACATCGGATAGATTTCTTCGGCAGTCATACCACTGAACTCGGGCAGAAAAACGGTATCCGGTGTCGGCTTCAAACCATCGTCGATTAAAATCGGATTGACGGCAAAGTTGCAGGCAGTTTCCCACAGTTTTTTCACCCGATTGGCGCGCCGGTAAAAGTGTAATAGCGCGCAATGCATAGCTTCCCGTGACAGGGCAAACTGAGTCTGCGCGACATCAAGCGAATCGATGTAGCTATGATTATAATAAAGTGACTTGCCATTACTCCAGGTGGTCTGGCACCAGCCCTGTTCCGCTTCAACCAATGGCAAACGCAATGCCAGCGCGCCGAGAAATGGCTTATCCAGGATTAGACGCGTGCGCGCCGCAGCCATTTTGGTCGAAACATCCACGATCAATAAACCAGAATGTCACCGATCTTTTCAGCCCACTCGGAAAATTCCGGCACTGCGAACAATTCCGAACCGACTGCTCGTTGCAGATCAGATACTAGCATCACCCCCATTTCACGCTGCTTGAACTGGTTGGCATAATTGAGCAAATTGCCCAGAATCCGGGCATCACCATCGGAGCGAATCGCTCGCGTTACCAGCGCCGAAGCGATCGCGTACTGTAAATCGATCTCATCGGGGCATTCCTGCGACTGACCGCTGACGATGGCATCGATATCGGGTAAATTTTCCAGGCTTTGAATAAAGGCAAACAGTTCCACACCGGCTGCCTTGCCGACGCAGGCTTCGATACCACCCGGCAATAGAACCGGCGTATCGTTAAACTTATAGAGCGCGCGGTGCGCAAATTCCCAGGAGCGCGGTGATGGAAAAGCGACCGGGTTATGCTCAGGATTAAAATCGAATAACAGATCGGGTCTGAAACGCAGGAAGGCGATTATTCGCTCGTCGATATTATTTTGGTAAGCCCAGCCGGCCCAGTCATCGAGATTGACTTCCAGTTCGTAATGCGAAAAGCGATTCGCCAGTGGTGACGGCATAACATAGCTGACACCACGATCACCCTGACGGTTACCAGCCGCCACAATCGCCCAGTGATCAGGCACCCGGTACTCACCGAGACGCCGATCCAGAATCAACTGGTAAGCCGCCGCCGATACGCTGGGTGGCGCCGAAGTAATTTCATCGATAAACAAAATACCGGCTTCACCATGCACCTCGACATCGGGCAACATCGCCGGGATCGCCCATTCGACCTTTTGCTCGTTCTTAAACGGGATGCCGCGTAAATCGCTCGGTTCCATTTGTGACAGACGGATATCGACAATGGCCACCGCATGTTTATCGGCCACCTGGGCAACAATCTGAGACTTACCGACTCCCGGCGGTCCCCAGAGCATAACCGGCGTGTGATAACCCTGTTGGGTGCTGGAAAATTCCTGTTCGATAACAGCAGTAATGTGAGCTGGTCGCATAGATCGTGAGTATTATTTGAGATCCAGCTATGTTGCGACCCATCGACCTTGCGGTCAACCATACTGTTGAGATATTTGCGCCAGTTTAGTCGGCGAGGGACCTCGTGATGTGAACGCCACTGAGCGTAAACGCAGGAAACAGGGCCTTTCCCTGCACAGAGCTGATTTGCACACAGCGGGCGGCGCTAAACAGGTTATGCTCGTCCATATAGAGTTGCCGGATGCTCGGTGTTTGATTCAATCCCTCGAATACCTGAATGATAATATCGCTGATCGACAGATCGGGTGAATCGACAAAATACAGCGTACGATTTTCATCACGAAAATATACACAACCCACACACAGGCTACAAAAAATTTCCAGCTCGTTTTTCGGTGCCACAATTCCAGCGCGAACACCGGTACGTCGGAGGTGATCACCCCGGGTGGTTTTAAATGGACCTGCTATACCAGGCATCTGGATTTAATCTTTGTATGGAATTGCATTCAGGCTTTTTGAGTGTTAGTTTGAAATGAGAGTGTAGAACCCGCGGAACATATTAGTAAAGCATACCATGCAAAAAGACCAATGGAACTACCCTGTTACGACAGATAGTGCAGACGCAGTCGAGTCGCTCAATCAGGCTTGTAGCGCCTATTTTCATTTCCGCACCGATGCCATGAAGCACCTGGATGCCGCGATTGCAGCAGACGGCGAGTTTGCACTACCACATGCTGCGAAAGGTATCCTGCTAGAAAGCCTGAAAAAACCTGAACTTCACCCCATAGCATTTAACCAACTGGAGGCCGCAAAGAACGCCCGGCCACCCTCCTCGCCCCGCGAACAACATTACATCTCTGCCCTCGAGGCAACCTTAGCAGGCCAGGTCACTGCCGCTGCTACACATTATCAGCAAATCGTGAAGGATCATCCTCACGACCTGTTCGCCATGCGACTGGCCCAGTCTGAATTATTCTGGATCGGTGAAGTCGGATGGATGCGGGACATATCCGAAGGCGCAGCACTTCAATGGAATAAGCAGATTCCGAGTTACTCTGCTTACCTGGCGATTCGTTCCTTCGGGCTGGAAGAAAACGGCGACTTCATTCTTGCCGAGCAATACGGTCGCGAGTCGGTGGAGTTAGACCCCACCGATTGCTGGGGAGCACATGCGATTGCCCATGTACAAATCATGCAGGGGCGACTCGACGAAGGCATTACATGGCTATCGGGGTTAAGCGATAACTGGTCGGGGGCAAACCATATCGTACATCATCTCTGGTGGCACCTGGCTTTAGCCTATACCGAGCGCGGTGACTTCGACGCGAGCCTGTCAGTTTACGATAAACAACTACGCGATCTGGACTCACCATTGATGCAGGCGATGCCGGATTTCTATGTCGATATTCAAAACGATACTGCTTTATTACAGCGACTCGAGTTACGTGGGGTAGACATTGGTGACCGATGGCAACCAATTGCAGAACTGGCCAAAGCTCGAATAGGTAACCATTTTAGCCCCTTCACCAGCGCACATAGTGCTCTGGCGTTGGCGGCGGCTGGTCAGTTCAACGAAGCGGATGAGTTAGTCCGTCGTATTCGAAATTTTATTGCTGAGGACGAAGGAACGCTGGGAGCAAGGTATGCATTGGCCGTACTACCAGCAAGCAAAGCCGCTATCGCGCATCGCAAAGGCGAA
>JAOUJX010000446.1 GCA_029882955.1 Gammaproteobacteria bacterium | reverse complement strand
ATTATGCCGAGGAATTTCTCGATCCCGAACAGATAGATGCGATTAATGAGAAGGCAATTCCCGGTTATTTTTAGTTGCCCAGGTTAGCCGATGTCTTCTTGCGCGGCTGTATCGACGCCATCGCGTAATACGTACGACTCGATATCTTTTTCATTCAATAAGAAAGACGCGGCAGAACTGCGCCGCCCTGTATCGCAATAAATCACATATTTTTTGCTGCTGTCGAGTGAGTTGGCCTTCATCCGCAGGAAGATCAGCGGGATATTAATACTGCCCTTAATGTGCTTCGCCTTGTGTTCGTCAGGTAGTCGGACGTCAAACCAGACCGCACCCGCTTCAACCAGTTTCCTGCCTTCTTCGTAATCGACCCAATTAAGCAGTGGTTCGTTCAGTAAAGAGTTAAAGTCCTCTTTATTTAGCCTCATTAGGTGGCCGGCGGTGAGCATTGTGACGGTAGCATTTCGTTTGGTGTCGGAGATGAGTGCTTCTTCTCCAAAACTGTCGCCAACCGATAGAGTAGCTAGTTTAACGCCATTCGGATTGGCTGGCGTGGCACGAGTCACCATACAGCGGCCCTCTTTTATAATATAAAAGAAGTCGCCATCCTGGTCCTGCTCAACAACTTTTTCACCGGGTTTGTAATTGACTGATTCCATGCGCATAAACATCGCCTGTATGTTTGCAGGAGGGATGCGGTGGAAAGCTCTGGTTTGTAAAATACGGCTCATCCAGTCGGTATCATCGGGCTCCTCTTCCAGCGGCTCTACCGAATAGCTTCCAGTCTGATCCCAGGTCAGCATGATGTCGAGCATGTCACTATTGATTTTAGTGATGACCGAGTCAACTTTCGCCCGGGCTGAATAAGGGCGAGGGAAGGCCTGAGCGATAGGTTGCAGGGCGTCAGGTGTACCTGCCTTAATTAGTTTGACGACTTTTTTATCTTCTACTAGTTCGATTTCGCCCTTGAGAACGTAAATATGAGATTTATCGGTATCTGATTTTTTGAACAGGTAGTGTCCGGCGTCGACTTCAGTTGCGGATATTTTCCGGATTAATTCCTGAGTATTTTCAGGATTTAATGAATTGATCGGTGAGAGGGACTTAATCTGGATGGGATCAATTACTGGAGGCATATTTTATTCTACTAATTAACTTTGCGCGATAGTTGCTAATCCTGGTATTTTCGCTGTTGAATCAGGATAAAGCAACTGGGATCGTTAATATTAGCCGATGCTTACCATGTTTTATGATACTCCCGTCACGCATATCATCATTGGAAGAGGGCCTTAGCCTGATTGCTTGGTAATATCGACATATAATTTAATTTTTTGTCCTGGTTGCAGGTATTTACCTATCGTGTTCCAGCGTTTTATATCTGCTACACGGATATTAAATCGATCTGCGATAAGTGATAATGAATCGCCGCGACGTACAGTATATCTCAGGGTATGTAACTTCTGACTTGGACCTACATTGTCAAAGCTAACCTGCTGGCTAGCAGGTGGGTTTTTTGACCAGATCACTAATTTTTGCCCTACCCTGAGCGTATCGATTGGTGCCATACCATTCCATTTGGCGAGTGCTGTCGTGGTTACACCATATTGTCGCGAAATACTCCACAGACTCTGTCCCTGACGAACAATATGAGTTTGCTTGTTACCACTGCGTTGCGTGTTTTGAATTTTGCTAACCCTGGAATTCTGGCTTAGAGTGTAGGTTTTTAGTGATCGGGTAGCGGTCGGAACCATTAAAAACTTCCCCGCGCGAATATTGGTACCTTTAATTTTATTAACGCTCTTGATCAGGTTGGTAGTTGTCCGATATTTACGGGATATTTCGCTTAAGGTCTCGCCATTTTTAATTTTGTGTCTTACCCAGTTAATTCTTTTTTCGCGAGGTAATTCCGCGAGCGCTAGTTTGAATTGTTCACTCTTATCCTTCGGTAATAGTAAGCGATGCGGCCCTTTCGGTGCAGTTGCCCAGCGGTTGAAGGCAGGATTAAGCTGATAGAGCTCGTTAATCGAAACGCCAGCGAGGTCGGCAGCAAGCGCCAGATCTATCTGGCCATCGATTTCTACGACTTCATATCCCACTTCCCGGTCCATGGGTAATAATTCGAGGTCGTAGGCATCCGGGTTTCCGAACAGTTCTTTAAGCGCCAGCAGTTTTGGCACGTAAGCTTTGGTTTCCTGGCGAATTTTTGTCAGCTCCCAGAAGTCAGTCCCTCGCTTTCGTTTTTTGTTATAACGTACTGCGCTACGAATTTTCCCAGGACCCGCATTATAAGCTGCCAGCGCCAGTTCCCAGTCTCCATCAAACTGCCGGGACAGACTGTCCAGGTAGGTTAATGCAGCCCGGGTTGATTCAATAATGTCGCGGCGTCCGTCATACCACCAGTTTTGCTTCAATCCCAGGAATCGACCGGTTGAAGGTATTATCTGCCACATCCCTGAAGCTCGTCCATGCGAGTATGCAAACGTTTGATAGGCACTTTCGACGATCGGTAACAAGGCGAGTTCGGTGGGTAAGCCTCGTGCTTCGAGTTCGTCAAGAACAAAGGGCAGTACCAGATTAGCGCGTTCCATTACCCGGTTGAGATATTTACGATTTTTTAAGTACCAGTTGAGCTGAGTGGTGACTCTTTTATTGCTAACCGACGCCATTTGCATACCTGTTTGCAGTCGCTGCCAGACGTCCGGCTCGAGTATAAACCGCGCTGAGGCCGGTGGTTTAACCTCCTGATTGGCGTATTCGATACGGGGCTCTGCCGGCGCAGGACTCGCCTGTTGAGAAATTTTGTCGACATAATAATCTGCCATGATTTCAGTCGGTGTCGGTGCAGGGGCCGAAATAGCTGCAACCGAATCTATATTATTGTCGATGGATTCGATCTGGTTAGAGTGGACTTCGGTGGTTCCTGAAGATGGCGCATCAATACCCGTTTGTATAATTTGACAGCTCGATAAAAAGCTGACGAGAATAAACGGAATTAATAGT
>JAOUJX010000445.1 GCA_029882955.1 Gammaproteobacteria bacterium | reverse complement strand
TGTCAGCTTTGTTGGTGTTATTTGAGTTCATGCTTGCTCCAAAGGAAGTATGACGCTAAAGGTTGTTTCTTCTGAACTGCCCTGGCATTTAATAATGCCGCCATGTTGCGATATTATTTCCTGCGCTATGGGTAAGCCCAGTCCGGTTCCTTCCGCACTGTCGGTGACCATGGGGAGAAATATGGTTTCGGCAATCTCGGAAGAGATACCTTTGCCGTTATCGATGATATCGATTTGGATCACCAGTGGATGTTTTATCCTGCCTATTGTTACCTGGCGTCCGATTCTGGTTTTAAAAGTTATTTTTCCTTTACCTTCGAGTGCCTGCACGGCGTTTAATGCGATATTTAAGAAGGCCTGGATGAGTAGCCCTCTGTCCGCCAGGATTTCGGGGATGCTGGGATCGTAGTCACGATGAAACTCGAACCGATTGGGTTCTGCAGTTTGCAGGAGTTTGCGAATATGTTCGAGGATTTCGAGAATATTAACCTGGCTTTTTACCGGCGTTGAAACGGGCCCCAACATATTGTCGATTAAGACCTGAAGTCGATCTACTTCGCTGATGATGACATCGGTGTATTCTTTTAAATTCGATTGTGGGATTTCTTTTCCGAGTAATTGTGCGGCACCTCTGATTCCACCCAGGGGGTTCTTAATTTCATGGGCGACACCGCGAGCGAATAATTGACTTGCCTGCTTTTGCATATGACTTTGCTGGTCGCGAGCTATTTCCACCTGGCGCTCCAGTGGCCGAATTTCGATTAGAGTAAAGGTTTCCTGATCGTTGCTATCTAGTGGATAAATACTGTAATCGGCAGAAATTGATCGGCCATTGGCCAGAGTAAGTGTGGCTTCGTGCTCGGTTATGGTTTGGTGCTGCCGGTTAAAACGATCCAGGTTATGGCTGATGGTGCTGATTTCTACTGCACTGAGGAGCTGGGGAAAATGTTTCCCCAACAGGGAGGAAGCGCTAGCGTCAAATAAAATTTCACCGGTGGAATTAATATACCTGACCCGCTGGCCCGTATCGAGGCACAGAATAGTGCTGTTAAGTGCGTCCAGAATTTTTTCAAAAGGTATGGGCATCGTATTGAAAAAAAAGGCCCCTGAACGGAGCCTTTTAATAAACCAGTTTTCGAATTAACAGCTGTAGTACATATCGAATTCAACAGGATTAGTCGCTAGTCGAAGACGCTGTACTTCTGTATTTTTGAGAGAAATATAACCGTCGATGACATCATCCGTGAAAACGCCACCAGCTTTTAGAAAGTCGCGATCCTGATCCAGGGCTTCAAGTGCCTGGTCTAGAGCGAAAGCAACCTGTGGGATTTCTGCTTCTTCTTCGGGAGGAAGATCGTACAGGTCTTTGTCCATTGCTTCACCGGGGTGGATTTTATTTTTAATGCCATCGAGTCCTGCCATTAATAATGCACTGAAACAGAGATAAGGATTGGCGGTAGAATCAGGAAAACGAACCTCAACACGGCGTCCTTTTGGATTACTGACATAAGGGATACGCACTGAAGCCGATCGGTTCCGCGCCGAATAAGCCAGCATAACCGGTGCTTCGAAGCCTGGAACCAGGCGCTTGTAGCTATTGGTTGAGGCATTCGCGAAGGCGTTGATCGCTTTAGCGTGCTTGATGACACCACCGATATAATATAAAGCCATCTCTGAAAGGCCGCCGTAGCCATCACCCGCAAACAAATTACTGCCGTCTTTTGCCAGAGACATGTGTACGTGCATTCCGCTTCCGTTATCTCCCACTAATGGTTTGGGCATGAATGTGGCTGTCTTGCCGTAGCTGTGTGCAACATTGTGGACGCAATATTTAAGAGACTGTACTTCGTCGGCTTTTTTTACCAGCGTATTGAAGGCAACGCCGATTTCACATTGCCCGGCAGTTGCGACTTCGTGATGGTGTACCTCGACTTTCTGGCCCATTTCTTCCAGAGCAAGACACATAGCAGAACGCATGTCATGCAATGAGTCAATCGGGGGGACAGGAAAATATCCGCCTTTGATGCCGGGACGATGACCAATGTTACCATCTTCGTATGACTTGCCCGAGTTCCATTCGGCTTCTTCAGAATCGATTTGGTAAGAGCAATGGCCCATTTCGGTGGTCCACTTTACGTCGTCGAAGACAAAAAATTCATTTTCCGGGCCGAAAAATGCGGTATCCGCAATGCCTGAGGCTTTCAGGAAGGCTTCGGCTCGATTAGCGATGGAGCGTGGGTCGCGTTCGTAACCTTCGCCTGTTGCAGGCTCGACTACATCGCAGGTGATGTTTATAGTCGGCTCATCGGTAAAAGGGTCGAGCACTGCAGTTGATGCATCAGGCATCAGGATCATGTCTGACTCGTTGATACCTTTCCAGCCGGAAACTGACGAACCGTCGAACATCTGGCCTTCCGTGAAGCTGTCTTCTTCGAGACGGCTCGCCGGAATAGAAACATGCTGTTCCTTTCCTCGTGTATCGGTGAAGCGAAAATCGACGAATTTAACGCCGTACTCATTGATGGTGTTTAGTACATCAGAAGCTGACATGATGAAGGGTCTCCGTTACAAATTGGTGCAATATTAGGAATTTCGAAACAGCTGGCATTGTACAGGTAATTGGATTTTTACCAATTATTGGTGTTAAAAGAGATGTTTGGAAGGATTATAGCACCATAATAGTGCATAAAATAAAAAGTAAGTTAACTATCAGTCTACTCGCCTATTTTTTCGACTACGATGATGTACTCGTTGTCCTGTTCATGGCTGGAAATTACCTCGTGGCGATTAATTCGACACCAGGTCGGGATATCGTTCATAACACCCGGGTCAGTACAGGTTATTTTTACCCGTGTACCGGTTGGCTGCCTGTTAATACAATCCTGCAATCGGATTACCGGCATCGGGCAAAACAAACGGCGTGCATCCAGTTCAATAATCGTATTGGTCATGCGATATACCACTCCTGTGGTAGCTCCTGCGGTAGCAGGGGCTTAATGCGGATAG
>JAOUJX010000444.1 GCA_029882955.1 Gammaproteobacteria bacterium | reverse complement strand
GCATCCTTTAAGGGCGCCTTATATTTACTCCCGTATAATCACTTATACAGCCGCTGAAAATAACCATAGCAGTCAGGCAAAGGCCGGGGTAATTGGCGCTGCAGTAATCGTTTTAAATTTATGCCCCATAATAAATTACCCTATTTGCCGACAATGGGTTTCACGCAAAATAAAACTCGCCAGCAGGGCTAGCGCGTTAACCACTATCAGGCTGCTAAAAGCGTATACATAGGCATCGTTAGAGTAAATGCGAGCACCATCTACCAGGGTCTGGTCCCAGTTTATATCGAGTAGCCAGCCAATCAGTGGTTGCATCACGGCACCCGACCCAACAATGCACATATTCATCAGGCCCAGAGCGGTACTACTATAATCAGGTTGGTTCAATTCTTTCACCGAGCTAAAGCAAACTGTCATTGAACTGCCGCCCGCTCCGATCAGGAAAATAATCAGCATTAACATAGCCGTGCTTTGCGGCGTAAAATATATCAGGACAGTGAGCGAAAACAGTGCAATTGTCGCCCCAGTTTTCAGGATAAAATTACGCTTGCCTATGCGATCCGAAGCCCAGCCAACCAAAGGCGAAAATAACGCCCAGCCGACAAATATCATCGACGTCATACCAGCGGCTTCTACCGTGGTATAGCCCTTTACGCTGGTAAACCAGGGCACTCCCCATAGTCCGCCAAAGCCGAGCATGGTGGCCGCCATACCAAAGCCGATGATAGCGCATACCCAGGTTTGGAAATTGCTCGTCACAACCTTTAAACCACTGAATATACCGCTGCTGACGCCCGGATTTTTCTGTTCACGGGAACGGTGCGGTACCAGGAAAAACAACAGCACTGCCAGCCCTAGCGCTACCACAGCAAGTAGGTGCATAGTACCTCGCCAACCGATGCCTTCCACCAGATGTCGCAGAGGTGCCTGACCGAATATTGCACCACTCATACCCACGGTTTGTAACAATCCGGCTAGCATCGCGTACTGAGAAGGCTTAAACCAGTAACCCGCGATGGCTAAAGTCCCAACAAATCCGAAGGCTACCGTACCGCCTATCAGAGCCCGCCCTATGGACGCGGTAAAGATTGAATCGCTAAAGGCAAAAATTACTGAGGCTATCGCACAGAGTGCGACCGCAAAGCTCATCAATTTGCGAGGACCAAAATGATCGGTAAGCATACCCACGGGTAACTGGATTGAAGCATAGGCATAAAAATAAAAAGCCGACAGGGATCCCAATGCGGCACCGCCAACAGAAAAATCGCGCATTAACTCGTTAGTCATCACGCTGGGTGAGACACGCTGAATGAAGGCGTAGGCAAAAAACAGTGTACCTAACGAAAAGGCAATTATTGCTCGCTGTGGACTGACTGACATATTTACCCGTTGGTAGGTTAGTTGACTAGAGAAAATTCGTGCCGGGAGTTTGACAGATTTAACTGCTACCCGCTATGGCTCGGGACAGGGGCAGCGATGGCCCGCTTTTTTTGACATACTTTTCTCCGTGTTAATCCACATATTTTATGGGAAACTTTCGCTTTCTAAAACCATCCCGGTAAATATTCATGAGTTTGACTCAGAAACTGATTGAAATAATTCGAAGCAAGCCTGTTCAGCGGGAAGACCTCGAATCAGCTGCCCTGTTTACCCTCGACGCCGTTGCCACCGCTTACGCTGGCTCTGCAACGCCGGTGGGTCAGGTTTTAAAGCAGTGGGCCAACAGTACCGACCTCGATCTCAAACGCCAGGCGTTACTGATGGGCGCGTTAACCCATATCACCGAAACCGATGACCTGCATCGTGCTTCGGTTACACACCCCGGCTGTGTCGTCATACCCGCAGCCCTGTCATTGGGCGAGAAGCTGAACTCGTCCCCGGAGCAAGTATTAATCGCCATACTGCATGGCTTTGAGGCCATGTGCCGCATCGGCGCAGCGGTCGGTCCAACGCACTATAAGATATGGCACAACACCGCAACCTGTGGCCCCTTCGGTTCGGCTATGGCCGCAGCAAGCTTACTGGGACTCAACGATGAGCAAACCCTTGACGCACTCGGAAATGCGGGAACACAGTCTTCGGGCTTCTGGCAATTTATGGAAACCGGTGCCATGAGCAAACACCTGCACGCCGGACGCGCCTGTGAATCCGGCTTACTAGCGGCCGAGCTCGCGGCGCATGGATTTACCGGCTCAGCCGAAATCCTCGAAGGTGAAAAAGGCCTGTTCGCAGGTATGTGTCCCGACCCGGCTCCCGACAATATCCTCCAGGATCCTGATGCCCCCTGGCAACTGCCGTTAACGTCGATCAAACCCTGGCCGTCCTGTCGGCATACCCATCCGACTATCGACTGTGCGCTGGAATTGCATCAAAGGTTAAATGGCGAAATCATTTCCAGCGTAGAAATCGATACTTACCAGGCGGCAATCGATGTCTGCGACAGACCCGAGCCGGAAAATGAATACCAGGCCAAGTTTTCACTTTACCATTGTGTTTCGATTGCCTTGCTCGACGGCGTGGTCAAGCTCGACTCGTTTACAGAGGATTCACGACGCAAGACCCAGGATTTAAGACATTCAACCAAAGTGAATGTAGTCGATCCTTATGCGTCGGATTATCCGAAATCCTGGGGTAGCGCGGTTCGGGTAATAACCGGTGATGGTAAGACTCTGGAAGTATCGAGAAAAGACTGCAAAGGCGACCCTGAGTTAGCTTTGAATGAAAGGGAAATGCGCGAAAAGGCAATGAATTTGATGGTTTATGGTGGGCTGGATGAGTCAGCGTCTATGGATATCTGCGAATCTATTTTGTCGTTTCCGAACAACGAAGGTGAAGTCAAACTGTTTGGTGAGTTTATTTCGGGTCTTGATTTGAATTAAAAACATCTGTCATTACCGATCAAGTCCGCAATGACGGAATATCTATTTCGATAAAACTAGTAATATAGTTGACATTTTATTAAACAGTACTAATATACTTAGTATGAAACTCGAAACCGCAGCCCTCATAC
>JAOUJX010000443.1 GCA_029882955.1 Gammaproteobacteria bacterium | reverse complement strand
CTATCTGACGTAAATCGTGGTCTAGCGATAAAGCCTTTACCTCTTCATTTTCCATCATATCGGCGAGCGATATCGTAGTGAGATAATTTTGTATCTGCTCACTCAACTCTTCCCATAATTGTTCTGTCAGGCAGGGTTCGAAATTACTTGCACCTTCGAGCACATCTTTATTGGTAACCTGCATCTCTTCATCGACGGCAGCTATAATATCGGCGATACAGACGTTCTCCGGCATATCACCAAGATTATAACCACCACCGGGCCCGCGAGTACTGGTCACCAGTTTATTACGCCGCATTTTCGCAAACAATTGTTCGAGATAGGACAGTGAAATACCCTGCCGCTGAGAAATATCGCCTAGCGAGACCGGTCCGTGCTCTGAATGCATCACCATGTCGAGCAATGATGTTACCGCATAACGGCTTTTGGTAGATAAACGCATAAAAGTTGTTTTATGTCTGTAAGTGTACGGAGTATACAATCCTGACTAAAATGGTCAACTATTATGAGTTGGGCAGATAACTAATCTGTATATTATCTCATAAATCAGCTTTTGTACTTTTGCACCGAACTCAATATACCGCGCAAAATATTCACTTCGGTTTTACTTAGTTCGACCCGCTGATATAGACGCCATAAACGCTGCATTAGTAATCCTGGATTATCCGGATCGAGGAATTCGGTTGTTTCCAGCACCTGTTGCAGGTGCGACATATAGCCTTCAATATCCTGAGAGGTTGCCGGGGGTTCGCCCGCTTCAGGAACTTTTAGCTGATGTCTCGACAGAGTTTGATAAACCTCATAACACATCACCTGAATGGCCGAAGCCACATTCAACGAGCTGAAATCAGGATTGGTTGGAATAGACACCATGTAATTACAAAGCGTCAGTTCATCGTTGGTTAAACCGGAATGCTCTCTTCCAAATACTAGCGCTACTCTCATACCGGAGCCTTTACTGCTTATTTCCTGACTAATTTGCTGTGGATCCATTTCAGGCCAGGGCAACGAGCGCTGTCGAGCTGTCAAACCAGCTACCAGATGACAATCGGCTATTGCTTCCTTTAGTGAACGAACGGTTTTGCGTCGATCAAGAATATCGTGTGCACCCGAGGATCGCGCGTAGGCAATCTCTCCTATCGGGCATTGAGGATCAACCAGCACCAGGTTTTTAAAACACATATTTTGCATGGCGCGTGCGGCCGCACCGATATTCCCCGGATGTGTTGTACCAACCATGACAATATCGATGTGATCGATAGATATTAACTCATTACTACTATTAGGCATGTTTTCTTTCTGGTGTAATTTAGGGTCGTTTGTTAGACTGCGCGCCACTATACCACAGCCTCAGCGGACCCCAGTACCATGCAACCCTTGTTAAATATTGCAATTCGAGCTGCCCGTGGTGCAGGGGATTTTATCGTCCGGAAAATGAATAAACTACCCGAATTGGCGATTGAGACCAAGTCGCCAAACGATTTTGTCACCGAAGTTGATCGTCAGGCAGAAGAACGAATTATCGATACCTTGCTTAAAGCCTATCCAGACCACAGTATACTGGCTGAGGAGTCTGGAGAAATTACAGGCAGTGAAGATTATCGGTGGATTATCGATCCGCTGGACGGCACTACTAATTATTTACATGGCTTTCCTCATTTTGCTGTATCGATCGCCTGTCAACACAAAGGCCGACTCGAGCATGCTGTCATTTACGATCCCTTAAAGCAGGAATTGTTTACCGCTAGCAGGGGTGACGGTGCGACCCTGAATAATCGTAGAATTCGTGTGACCAATCTGAAATCCACAAAAGGAGCCCTACTCGGCACTGGTTTCCCATTTAAAAATCGAGACCAGCTAGACAACTTCCTTAAACTATTTAATGAATTTTTCGCCAGTGCCAGTGATATTCGCCGTACAGGTTCGGCAGCTATAGACCTTGCTTATGTCGCTTCTGGTCGCCTGGATGGGTTCTGGGAATCTGGTCTACAGCCCTGGGATGTCGCGGCCGGTGCTTTAATTATTCGAGAGGCTGGTGGACTCATTGGTGACTTCAGAGGTGAGGAAAACTATCTGGAAAATGGCGAAATCATCGCCGGTAATCCCAGACTATTCGGTGATATGTTAAGAAAAATACAACCTTATTTAAATTAACCAGATGGACTCATCTCACATGAATCTGGTCACAACTGTGGCTATTATTTCCGACACCCATGGCGAACTGGATAGTAGAATTGCAGATATAGTCAGACAATCTGATATTGCTATTCATGCCGGAGATATTGGCGATGCATCTGTATTAGACGCTATGCAACCAAAATCCGGGCGTATTGTTGCAGTCGTCGGTAATAACGATTACCCGGTTTTATGGCCAGTAGACCATCACGAAAGACTCGAAACGATCCCGGAAATAGCCCAAATCGATCTTCCGGGGGGGACTATAGCAGTCGAACATGGTGATCGACATGACAGAATAGCGCCAGATCATGACTCTTTACGCAATGCTTTCTCGAATATTCGCCTGGTTGTGTACGGCCATACACATAAAATGGTCGTAGATGATTCTGCCCTGCCCTGGGTAGCGAACCCTGGCGCCTCAGGCTATACCCGCACGCATGGAGGACCATCCTGTTTATTGTTAACAGCCAGCGAATTCAAATGGGAAATTGAGAGTATTCGCTTCGAAGACCAGATTTAATTTGGTAATGGATAGAGCCGTCTATAATAATCATCAAATCCAGCTTAACTGGATGCAACCGTACCACTTTGTAATAACTCAACTACTCAATTTTCTTCTCTTAGCTTTTATACTCTCCGGTGTTTCCAGCGTCTTAGCAGAAGAAACTTTCAATTTGATAACCCCCAGCGAACAGGAGCTTGAAATAAGGAAGTTTTCTGGTGATGGTAAAACTCTAATCCTTTGGCTACCTTCCGAGTCTGGTCCTGATAGTGCCACCGAAGAACACGCTATAGCACTGTCAAATCTCGGTTATGATGTCTGGATACCTGAATTTCACAGCTCTTACTTTT
>JAOUJX010000442.1 GCA_029882955.1 Gammaproteobacteria bacterium | reverse complement strand
AGGTCATTCAGTACCAGAGTCTGGTGCGCTTCCGCCAGCCCTATTTCCCATTCCGAACCGGCATGCATGGTAGAGGTTAACGGACTGGCGCCAGTACCGCCTTCCGATCCTGAAATCAGAACGTGGTCGGCATGCGCCTTGGAAACCCCTGCAGCTACGGTTCCAACGCCAATTTCAGATACCAGCTTGACGCTGATTCTGGCTTGCGGATTGACATTCTTCAGGTCGTGTATCAATTGCGCCAGATCTTCGATGGAATAGATATCGTGGTGTGGTGGCGGTGAAATCAGCCCGACACCAGCGGTCGAGTGCCTGACCCGCGCAATCCACTCGTTGACCTTGTGTCCCGGTAGCTGACCACCCTCACCCGGCTTGGCACCCTGTGCCATCTTGATCTGGATATCGTCTGCATTCACCAGATATTCCGCGGTAACACCGAAACGCCCGGAGGCTACTTGCTTGACTCGTGAACGCATCGAATCACCGTTGGGCAGTGTACCGAAACGTTCGGCTTCTTCACCACCCTCACCGGTATTGGATCGACCGCCAAGCCGGTTCATGGCGATTGCCAGCGTGGTATGTGCCTCCCAGGAGATGGAACCGAAAGACATCGCACCGGTGGCGAAACGTTTGACGATTTCCGTGGCTGGCTCGACCTCTTCGATGGGCACGGGATCGCGATCGTACTTGAATTCGAACAAACCACGCAGGTTCTTCACCCGGTCACCCTGGCGATCCATAATTTCGGCATATTGCCTGTATTTTTCGTAATCATCAGAGCGCACAGCATGTTGCAGCAATGAGATGGATTCCGCCGTCCACACGTGATTCTCGCCGCGGTGCCGAACTGCCAGCTCACCACCGACTTCGAGCTGGTCTCGTAGCATCGGCTCATTACCGTATGCCGATTTATGGCGCCGAACGGTTTCCTCGGCAATTTCATCCAGGCCAACGCCTTCTATCGAAGTCGGAGTGCCGTGAAAATACTGCTCGACAAACCGACTGGAAAGCCCGACCGAATCAAAAATCTGTGCACCGCAATAGGACTGGTAGGTCGAAATTCCCATTTTCGACATCACCTTCAACATGCCTTTATCGATGGCCTTGATGTAACGGTTATGGGCTTCTTCCACACTTAACTCAATGTTCAGCCCGGGTAGTATCTGGGTAATGCTATCGAGCGCAAGATAGGGATTGATGGCCTCGGCACCGTATCCTGCGAGCAGGCAGAAATCGTGGACCTGGCGCGCCTCGCCAGTCTCGACGACGATGCCGACATCGGTACGCAGGCCCTCGCGGATCAGGTAGTGATGCACCGCACCGGTCACCAGCAGCGCCGGTATCGCGATCCAGTCGGCATCGACACCCCGATCCGACAGGACCAGAATATTGTAGCCACGTTCTTTAACGACCAGGCCTGCTTTTTCGCACAGACGATCGATCGCCTCCTCCATCCCTGCCGCGCCTTCGCTGGCCGGATAGATCATTTCCAGCGTATAGGTTCTGAAAGTACTCTGTTCGAAATACTCGATACGGCGAATCTTCTCCAGGTCGACGCTGGAGAGAATCGGCTGATGGACTTCCAGTCGCTTGTGCTTACCGCCGGTTTTGAGATCGAGCAGATTGGGTCGTGGACCGATCAGTGAAACCAGCGACATCACCAGTTCTTCTCGAATCGGATCGATGGGCGGATTGGTGACCTGGGCAAAATTTTGCTTGAAGTAGTCAAACAAGTTCTTGGCGCGGTGCGACAGTACTGCCGGTGGGATGTCGCGCCCCATTGCACCAATCGGATCCTGCCCGGTAACCGCCATTGGCTTGAGGAAAAAATCGATATCTTCTCGGGTATAACCGAAGGCTTGCTGACGATCGAGCAGCGTCGACGTATCCGGCGCCATAGCGGCAACTTCCGCCGGTACATCTTCGAGCTTTATCTGCGTCTCGTCCAGCCAACGTTGGTAAGGCATGGCACTCGCCAGCTCTTCTTTCAGCTCTTCATCGTCAATAATGCGCCCCTGTTCCAGGTCGATCAGAAACATCTTGCCCGGTTGTAAGCGCCACTTCTTGATGATTTTTTCTTCGGGGATGTCGAGTACACCCATTTCCGATGCCATGACCACGATACCATCGTCAGTCATCAGGTAGCGCGCCGGTCGCAGGCCGTTGCGGTCGAGGGTGGCACCAATCTGACGTCCATCACTGAAAGCAACTGCGGCGGGGCCGTCCCAGGGCTCCATTAGCGCGGCGTGGTATTCGTAAAATGCCCGACGCTGATCACCCATCAACGGATTATCCAGCCAGGCTTCGGGGATCATCAACATTACCGCATGGGCCAGCGAGTATCCACCCGCGACCAGCAGCTCCAACGCATTGTCAAAGGTCGCCGAGTCGGAGTTACCGTCACCAATCAGCGGCCACAGTTTTTCGAGATCTTCGCCAATCAGCTCAGAGCGCATATTAGCTCGCCGAGCCAGCATCCAGTTGATATTGCCTCGTACGGTATTAATCTCGCCGTTATGGCACAGGTAGCGAAACGGCTGAGCCAACTCCCAGCTCGGGAAGGTATTGGTCGAGAACCGCTGATGCACCAGGGCAAGTGCTGATTCAACGCGCTCATCTTTGAGATCTAAAAAATAACTCGGCAGATTCACCGCCAGAACCATACCCTTGTATAGCAGGGTACTGGTAGACAGGGAGGCCACGTAAAATTCATTGTGGGCTTCGGGTTTCAGCTTGCGAATTCTAAAATGCGCCCGCTTCCTGATGACGAAAAGTTTGCGTTCGAAGGCGGCGGTATCGACACAATTCTCTCCGCGGCCAATAAAAAACTGCCGTATTACCGGTTCATTCGGTTTGACACTGAATCCAAGGCATTCGTTATCTGTCGGTACGTCACGCCAGCCAAGTACCGTTTGGCCCTCTTCGGTTGCCATAAGCTCAAGGGCGAACTCGCATTCTTTCTGTGTCGAGTCGTGACGCGGCATGAACACCATGCCAACCGCATACTCTCCGGGAGCCGGCAATTCGAAACCGAG
>JAOUJX010000441.1 GCA_029882955.1 Gammaproteobacteria bacterium | reverse complement strand
ATTCAGACCGATATATGGGTACGATTCCAGAAAATACGAGGCCACGAATGCATTTATGTCTGCGCCGATGATGCCCACGGTACCCCCATCATGCTGCGCGCGCAGGCCGAAGGCATCACCCCGGAAATACTGATCGAACGCATGCAGAAAGAGCACCAGGCCGACTTTGCCGAATTCGGCGTCGACTTTGACAATTACCACAGCACGCATTCGCCCGAAAACCGCCATTTTGCCGAACTCATTTATACCCGCCTGAAAGAAGGCGGCCACATCCGCACCCAGATAATTTCACAGTCCTATGATCCGAAGGCTGAAATGTTCCTGCCCGACCGCTTTATTAAAGGCGAATGCCCCAACTGCGGCACTGGTGATCAATACGGCGACAACTGCGAAAAATGCGGTGCGACCTATGCCCCGACCGACTTGAAGAATCCGGTTTCCGTGGTCACCGGCGAAACCCCCATCGAAAAAGATTCGGAGCAATATTTCTTCAAGGTCAGCGACTACGGCGACATGCTAAAACAATGGACGCGGGCGGGCCATATCCAGAAAGAGATTGCCAACAAGATGGATGAATGGCTTGAAGAAGGGCTGCGCGACTGGGATATCTCACGCAATGCGCCCTACTGGGGTTTCGAGATCCCTGATGCTCCGGGCAAGTATTTTTACGTCTGGCTTGATGCCCCGATTGGTTATATGGCGAGTTTCAAAAACTGGTGCGACAACAACGACCACAATTTTGACGACTACTGGAAAGAAGACAGCGAAACCGAGCTGTATCACTTCATCGGTAAGGATATCGCGCGCTTCCATACGCTGTTCTGGCCAGCCATGCTACACGGTGCGGGTTTTCGAAAACCGAGCGCGGTTTACTGCCACGGCTTCCTCACTGTCGACGGACAGAAGATGTCCAAGTCCCGCGGCACCTTTATTATGGCGAGGACTTATCTGCAGCATTTAAATCCCGAGTATCTGCGCTATTATTTCGCGGCCAAACTCGGCTCGGGTGTCGATGATATAGACCTCAGCCTCGAAGATTTTACCGCCAGGGTGAATTCCGACCTGGTCGGCAAGGTCGTCAATATCGCCAGCCGTTGCGCCGGATTCATCAATAAACGCTTCGATGGCAAGCTCGCTGGCAGCCTCAGTGACGACAGCCTGAGTCAACAATACGTCGCTGCATCAGACAGCATCGCCGAGGCTTACGAAAACCGCGAATTTGCCCGCGCAATGCGCGAAATCATGGCGCTGGCCGATAAGACAAATCAATTCATTGATGAGAAACAGCCCTGGGTTGGCATTAAAGATGAGGCTCGTCATGGCGAGGTACACGATGTCTGTACCATCGGTATTAACTGCTTTCGACAACTGGTCATATTACTCAAGCCGGTTTTGCCAAAACTAGCTACCGAGGCCGAAGCCTTCCTTAATGTTGAACCGCTATTCTGGCGTGACCTCGGCAATAATTTGCTCAACCATAACATCAACCGCTTTAAACCGTTGATGACTCGCATCGACAAGGTTTATATCGAGCGCATGATTGAAGCCAGCAAAGAAGCCGAGGCTGCTGAGAAGAAAATTACCTCGCAGAATAAGGACAGTTCTATCGAGCCCATCGACGCAGAAATTAACTACGACGATTTCGCCAAACTCGATTTTCGAATCGCCAAAATCGTTGCAGCCAAACGTGTCGAGAAATCGGACAAGTTATTACAGCTCACACTCGACATCGGCAACGAGACGCGCAATGTCTTCGCCGGCATTAGCGGCGCTTACGACCCCGCAACGCTGGAAGGTAAGCTAACAGTGATGGTTGCCAACCTGGCACCACGCAAGATGCGCTTTGGCATATCTGAAGGCATGGTACTCGCCGCGGGCTCGGGTGATAATGAACTTTTCGTGCTACACCCGGACGAGGGTGCGAAACCCGGTATGCGGGTGCGTTAAACGAAATTTAATACCAGGGAGGCGTTAATGACAAGAAAATCGGGGTACATTTACCTACTGGTGACCATAGCAGTAATTGCTATTAGCCAGCCGCTAAGCGCCGAGATTTATAAATATCAGGACAAGAACGGGCGTTGGCAATTTACCGACAAACCGGTTAATTCCGACGGTACACCGATATCGATCAGCAGACAGGAAAAACAGCCTCCAAAGTCTGATTTAAAAGAACTGCTGCTTGAGCGTTTCAAACCGTCGAATAAAGTAGCCGAAGCCACCTTATCGGTGGTTACGGTACAAACCAAAGTCGGTTCGGGGTCGGGCTTTTTTATCACCAACGATGGTTATATTATTACCAATCGTCATGTCGTCAGGCCAACCACATCCACCGATTTTGAAGACCAGAAAGCTCAGCTCAAACAGCAGCAGGTCAGGCTCGATGATTATAAAGCCGAGCTGAAAGATCACGAGCGATCACTGAAAAATTCAAAACTGGAAATCGATGAAAATAAGGCCTATTACGAGTCGAATCGTGCTTCAGAATCCGAAAAAAGAAGCTTTAAACGCTATAAAGAAAAATACGCGCGCAGCAAAAAAAGATACACCGAGAACAATAAAAAGTACCGTGCCGCGGAGAAAGCATATCAAAAAGCCAAATCCGAATTCGGCTTTAATTCCAGCGTTAGCAGCTTCTCGAAAAATTTCACCATCATCCTGAAAAACGGCAAAAAATATAGTGTGCGACTGGTCAAGGTAAGCAAAGATTACGACCTGGCGCTGTTAAAGCTCGACCATCATGCGACGCCTTACTTATCGCTATCGAAAACTCCGTATCCGCGTCAGGGTGCCAAGGTATTCGCCATCGGCAGTCCATTTGGTATTACCGATACGCTGACCACCGGCATCGTCACCAAATCGGCTAAAGACCATATTTTTACCGATGCACAGATACTACCCGGGAATAGTGGCGGTCCGCTGGTCGACACTCAGGGTGTCGTACTCGGCGTTAATACCGCCGTTTTATCGCAGACCCGGGGCGCCGATGGCCTGGGTCTCGCGGTTTACTCGGCACGAATACGCGAAGAGTTTAAGGCTAACCTGCCATCGAACCTGTAAT
>JAOUJX010000440.1 GCA_029882955.1 Gammaproteobacteria bacterium | reverse complement strand
CAAAGCATCTTCATTTTGCAGTTGACGCAATCCTGGCGTGTTGGGGGAAGAGACGTTAATGCTGATGTAATCAGCCTGGGTGTAAACTGCTTTAAAACAGGTTTGATAATCTGAGGTCGCCTGAGCAACGGGCGTGGTTAGATTCTTACCGATATTAATACCCAGCACGTATGGGCGGGGTTGTGGCGGTAGCTGTTTGAGTAAATACTCGACGCCTTTGTTATTGAAACCCATGCGATTGATGATACTGTGGTGTCGCAGTAGTCTGAATAACCGGGGCCTGGGGTTTCCCTGCTGTGGCTTTGGCGTTACCGTGCCAACTTCGATGAAGCCAAAACCGAGTCGACTCAACCCCGGAAGATAGTCTGCATTTTTATCGAGTCCCGCCGCGAGGCCTACCGGGTTTGGAAAGTCGAGTCCCATGACTCGAGCCGGATTCTCGATTTGGGTTTTTGGCACCAGGCTCCGAAACTGATTGAGCATTTCCAGGCTGACTTCGTGCGCCAGTTCAGCGTCAACGGCGAATAAAATGGGTTTTAACAGGGAATAAAGCATTAATGATTTTCGATTAGACCGCGAAGTGCGGGATAGTGATTGAGATCGTCCAGCGTATCAATATCCCGAACGGTTTCAAGTAAATGCGTTCGGTAGCCGAGTTTGCCCGCATTAGCCAGGGTCTGTTGTAAAACCAGCGGGCTGCTCCAGAGGACATGGTCAAAAAGCGATTGATTGATTACGCGGCAACCAATCATTGCAAAACCACCATCAAAACTGGGCAGAAGTACCAGATCATGCGTTGATAAGCATTCGATCGCCTGGTTTAAGTGATGAACGGTAAGGTCGAGGCAATCGGAACCAATTAACAAAACCGGCTCATTCGGATAAGCCTGGAGATGGTGGTTCAGAGCCAGGTACATGCGTTTACCCAGGTCATTGCCCTGTTGAATGCGGCATTCGAGTCCATCGAACAGCGGAGTCTCAGCCGCTTCGCTCAGCCAAACTTCGTAGTGCAGCGTCGATGACCGGGCCAGGTCTAGTGTGAAAGCCAAACAATAACGATAGACCCGGGTCGCTCCGTTAGCGCCGATATCGGGTATTAAGCGAGTTTTTACCTTGCCCTCTATCGGTGGTTTGGCAAAAATTTGGAGTAGTGGCATAGAGCTGTTATCGACAGTGATTCGGGTAGTAGAGACGGTGTAATCGATCTGGACTGGCCCCGAACCAGTAAGCCAGGCGCAACCACCACATCAGTAATACTGTTTTGACGATGCCATTTTTTTCCCAGCGTCGGCTCGAAGTGATAATCGCAGAGTTGGCGATTCCGGGATTATATAATTGACGGGCGTTCTTACTAATGGCGATGTCTTCCATAATTGGAATCTCGGGGAATCCCGTCAACTGGTTAAAAAATGATCTTTTGAAGAACAGTCCCTGGTCACCGGTTGCAATATTGGTGATTGATGATCGCAGAGACATTGCATATTCGATGATTCTAAATAATCCGGATTGGCCACTGAGTTTAACGGGGAAAAATCCCCAGGCCTCGGCGTTCTCAATTTCGCTTCTCCAGTTAACCGGTAAGCTACTATCGGCATGCATAAAAAACAGCCATTCGCCTTTTGCCAACTGGCTACCCTGGTTCATCTGGATTGATCGGCCCATTGCGCCGGAGGTGATCCGGCAGGGGAATTGGCCTGCGATAGCAAGCGTGGCATCCTGGCTGCCACCATCACTGATAATCACCTCAACCCGGGACTGGTCGATATTATCGAAAAGAGTTGTCAGCGCCTGACTTAAGTACCCGGCCTCGTTTAGAGTTGGGATAATAATGCTAATCGAGATATTGCTGGTCTCAACCAAGCGCCCCCCCGCAGCTGCTGCCCTGACCCGCTGTGCAGCCATAACAGTGATCGGCGATGCGAACCGGTATATCCTCTATATTGGTCTCGAGGATATCGCGAATATGCAGTGGCAGGCCGTTGCCCGGATTTTCGACATTCATGTTTAACATCTGATTAAAATCGCAGTCGTAAACATAACCCCGCCAGTCGACGCTGAGTTGATTCATGCACATCAGGTTTTGCAGATTCGCCACACTGAATGAATCTTTGAGTAAATTCATATAATTCTCGAATTCTCCCTTAGCGAGCAAGGTGCTGCCAAATCGAGCGATGGGCATGTTGGTGATGGTAAAGAGCTGATTAAAAACAATGCCGAACTCATCCTGTAGAAAACGCTTATAGTCGAGCTGAAGTTCCACTTGTGACGGTGGCAGGTAAGGGCCGGTTGGGTTATATACCAGTGTAATGCCAAGCTCGCTGTCTGCTTTTCCATAACCAAGCTGGTTGAGGATTTTGAGTGCATCGATACTCTTCTGGTAAACACCTTTACCACGTTGACCGTCGACGTTTTCCTGAATATAGCAGGGCAGTGAAGCTACAATCTGGACTTTGTTATCAGCTAGAAACTGAGCCATATCTTCAAAGCCGGGTTCAAGCAATATGGTCAGATTGCATCGGTCGATTACTTTGACATCGTACTGTTGACTGGCGCGAACCAGGTCTTTAAAGAGCGGATTCATTTCAGGCGCACCACCGGTTAAATCGAGGGTGTGGATATGGGGTGACTCAAGCACCCTGAGCAAATGATCAATGTTTTCACCGGTCATTAATTCTTTGCGGGTCGGGCCGGCCGCGACATGGCAATGCAGGCAGGACTGGTTACACAGGTAACCGAGATTTACCTGTAATATCTCTGGCGTATTACGCGAGACAGCGGGGAAGTTGGTTTGCTTCAATAGAGGCCAGGTATCTCTCATATGGGATAATTTTTTAATTGTGAATGCGAGTAGACCTTGAATATAGCACAGAGTTCCTGAAGCATTGAGCTAGAATTCGGCTGTCTTAACTGGTCGGTAAAAACGACCGCTTTGAAGCTGGCATCTTTATCGAGTATTCTAGCTGCGGATTTATATGAGAGAAAACCTTTGGCTGAAATATCTCATCGCTGCCATTATCCCCGTGCGGCCGTAGCGGTTATTGTGACCTGTGAAAACAGAGTTCTATT
>JAOUJX010000439.1 GCA_029882955.1 Gammaproteobacteria bacterium | reverse complement strand
AATTCAAATGTAGTCGGCTCACCATAAATTCAAAATTGTACTGACTGGCGACACTTTGGCAAAAATTCTCCATTTCACCCGCATTTTCGAGTAAACCATGATTCACATGCCAGGTTAGAACCTTGAATTTAGCCGGATAAAGACTTAATAAATGTAATAAAACACAGGAGTCGAGACCCCCACTAAAAGCCAGCACCAGGCGATCGACGGGTTCATGCAGCAGTTGAAGAGAACTGCTGAGCTGTTCTAAGAGTCTGGATTCCAGTGTCATGAAGTAACACCACCGGGGGTTGAATCAGTGGGTAATAATCAGGTTTCGTGATATTGACCGAAACTCATTAATTTCTGGTAGCGCTGGTCGAGCAGTTTATCGATGCTGACCGACTCCAGTGTATCGATGTTTTCGATCAGGTTATTTTTCAGAGAATTAGCGATCTGGTCAAAATTTCGATGCGCTCCGCCCAGTGGTTCGTCAATCACGTTATCTACTAGCTTAAGCGAATACAGGCGTTCGGCGGTTATACCCATAGCCTCTGCTGCAAGCGGTGCTTTTTCTGCACTTTTCCATAGAATCGACGCACAACCTTCCGGGGAAATGACCGAATAGGTCGAATATTGCAGCATATTGATTCGATCACCAACGCAAATTGCCAGTGCACCACCAGACCCACCTTCGCCGATAATAGTACAGATAATCGGCGTTTTTAGCTCTGCCAGTACATAGAGATTGCGTGCGATTGCCTCGCTTTGACCACGCTCCTCGGCACCGATCCCTGGATAGGCACCAGGAGTATCGATTAAGGTAATCAAAGGCATTTTGAATTTTTCAGCCATTCGCATCAGGCGTAACGCCTTACGGTAGCCTTCTGGGCGCGGCATACCGAAATTCCGTTTCACTTTTTCTTTGGTATCACGGCCTTTTTGTTGCCCTATGACCATCACGGGCTTACCATCGAGCCGACCGATACCGCCGATAATGGGGTGATCGTTAGCATAGGCCCGATCACCATGTAAATGCTCAAAATCGGTGAACATTCGTTCGATATAGTCGAGCGTATAGGGACGATTTGGATGCCGCGATAATTGCGATATCTGCCAGGGTGTTAATTTGGAAAAAATAGAGGAAGTTAAGCTTTCGACCTTTTTCTCGAGGGTGCCTATTTCCTGAGTGATATTGATATCGGAATCATCGGTAACGTACCGAAGCTCACTTATTTTGGCCTCAAGTTCAGCTATAGGCTGCTCAAATTCCAGGAAATTAGGTTCCATATACTCTTGCTTTAATACTTCGAGAAACGATGTGATAGTTTACCGGCTCTATCGTAAACTGTCATTAATTAGAGGGTAAGTTAGTGATAAATAAGTCGCTTCAAACGAGTGTCTGATTAATGTCCGACAATGCCTGAGCCGGGTCTGAATGCCGGGTAATTGGTCGACCGATTACCAGATAACTCGACCCCTCCAGCATCGCCTGCTGTGGTGTCATAATACGTTGTTGATCGTCTACACTTGAACCCTCGGGACGTATTCCGGGTGTGACTAATAATGGCGACAAACCAAACTTATCTCTTAACAGGCCAGCCTCATGGGCTGAACAAACGAGACCGTCGAGTCCATTGTCAAACGATATCTGGGCAAGCTTCTCTACCTGCTCAGATACCGATCGATTGATCCCTAATTGCTGCATATCATTGTCAGACAGGCTGGTTAATATTGTCACGGCGATCAAAAAAGGACGCCGATTGCCCGCCATGTCGATGCCTTCTCGCGCGGCCGACAACATCGCTTCGCCACCTGATGCGTGGACATTTACCATCCAGATACCGAGCTGGGAGGCAGCGTAAACCGCTTTTTTTACCGTATTTGGTATATCGTGAAATTTGAGATCGAGGAAGACATCAAATCCCCGTTTAACCAGGGATTCAACCAGTTGAGGACCTGCACTGGTAAACAACTCTTTACCCACTTTTAGCTTGCACAACTCAGGTGAAACCCGGTCGGAGAATTCCATTGCCTGAACTGGATCAGAAGTATCTAGCGCGACGATAATTTTGGGGTCGATTGTTGTCATAATTTAAACGGCTTTCATCGAAGACCAGCTGCGACAGCTGGGGCAATTCCATTGAATAACATGGCTACCATAGCCACAATTCGAACAAATGTACTCAATTTTCTTACTCTGCATATTTTTCAGAAATTCAGACAAACTATCCCAGGTTTCTGATAATTGGCCAGGATCGGATTTTAAGAAGCGTAATGCGAAATCGAAGGCATCGAATGAAGGCGAACGTTTAAGAATCTCTCCGAGAAACTCCCGGGCTTTTTCAATTTGATTATTGCTAGCATAATGTTCGAGTAAGGCTATTGCCAGCCGATTTGACGGATTGACCTGATACTGATGCTGCAAAAAATTCTGGTACACAGTCGATTCCTTACCATGTAAATAAATCGAACGAGCTGGTTCAATATATAAAACCATATACTCAGGATTTTGTTTAATTAAGCGCTGCAACATTTTTCTCGCAGCAGTATAGTCATCACTACGAAGGTAGAGATCAATCAATAATAAGCCAGCCCTGACACAGCCAGGGTGAATTTCCAGCGCCTTATTCAGGTTTGTTCGCGCGAGTTTTTTATTGCTACTGTGTAGCGCGGATTGTGCTATTTCACAATGACACTGACTCAGAATTAAGCCTGCATCCGCTTCCCCACGATCATACAATATCTGGGCACATTCGCAGGCTTCCTGCCAGGATTTTTCAGCGATATACAATTCCAGTAAATGCTGGTAGGCCATTAAATCGTCAACTTTCAGTTGAGTCATTTCCCGGTATAGTTTCTCTGCACGGTCGTGTAATCCGGCTTTTAAATAATCATTAGCCAGTTCGGAAATTGCCATATTCCTTTGACTGCGAGTTAAATTAGGGCGGGCAAGCAGATTTTGATGAATCTTGATAGCCCGGTCCACCTCCCCTTTAGATCGGAATAAATTTCCCAGAGTAATATGGATTTCGACCGTATCGCGGTCTAACTGGACCAGTTCGGTGAAGGTACGAATCGCCTTATCGGACT
>JAOUJX010000438.1 GCA_029882955.1 Gammaproteobacteria bacterium | reverse complement strand
GCCAGCTCCGGCTCGTCGGGTAAGGCCAGGTGATAGCTGCGGTCGCAGGCCAGTGCCAGTTCCAGAAAACTACCGGCAAAGCAGGAGCCTTGTTCGATGAGGGCGAATAAACTGCGCGAAGATACATCGAGACGACTGAGGGTGCGTCGCAGGTGACCGATAGTTTCGCGCACAAGCCAGTGGTCACGATGCTGCTGCAGAATAGCGTCGAGCTTCAATACAGCACCGGCATCGCCTGTGGTCTTCATCAGCCAGGTGCCGAGCTCGAGTTCGTTAGTCCGCATTGATAAAATGGCGTCGTCGAGTTCACGTGCCAAAGTTAACGGGTACCAATCTGCGGCTGCGGCTTCGATGCCTGCAATGTCGCCCGGTTGTTCGCCTTCGGGTGCTTTGAGGGTAAAAGTGGCTGTCCTGGCGGCACGATCCATCTCTATGGTGACATGTGTATAGCGCAAAGCATCCGCTTCTATGGTTCGATTAAGGGGTGTCAGAATAATGCCCCTGCCATCTGCGGGGCGATCACTGTTTTCTGCCAGGGTTTCCGCGCGCTGCTGGATTTTTTGCTCAAAAACCCCGGGTTTGGCAATATCATCAACCAGCCGCCAGTCTTTTGCTCTCTGTCCGCGGACACCCTCGCTAGTGGTGCAGAATATATCCGCCAGGTCGTGGCGTACATGGCGCTTATCGGTTATCCGCGTCAGGCCGCCGGTGCCGGGTAAAACCCCCAGCAGCGGCACTTCGGGCAGGCTGACTGCGCTGGATCGATCGTCCACCAGGATGATTTCATCGCAGGCCAGCGCGAGTTCGTAGCCGCCACCGGCACAGGTACCATTGACGGCAGCAATAAATTTCAACCCGCTATAGCGCGAAGAGTCTTCGAGCCCATTGCGGGTTTCATTGGTGAATTTACAGAAGTTGACCTTCCAGGCATGGCTGCTAGTCCCGAGCATGAATATATTCGCACCCGAACAGAAAATTTTGTCCTTTAGGCTGCTGAAGACCACGGTGCGTACTTCGGGGTGCTCAAAGCGTATTCGGTTAATGGCATCGTTGAGTTCGATATCGACACCGAGGTCATAACTATTGAGCTTGAGTTTGTAACCCGGACGCAAGCCTGCGTTTTCGTCAAAGTCAGCGAGTAGTGTGGCAATCGGGCCGTTAAACAACAGTTTCCAGTGTTTGTATTGTGTTGGATCGGTCTGATACTCGACGCGGTCGGGTTGTGTCACGGTAAATCCTCCGATGCTATCTCGTTGTTAAAGTGCAAAATACATATACTAACATTATTAAAAAGCATTAGAGTTCCAGAATATGTTGATAGCTACACAAAGAATTCGTGTTGAATGGGCGCATTGCGATCCTGCGGGTATTATTTTTAATCCGCATTATTATATCTGGATGGATTCCGGCACGCATGCCTTGTTACAGGCCGCCGGATTCGATCTAATCGGTCAGAGCCGTAGCGATAATCTGTTCCGTGGCTGCCCGTTAGTCGCTAGTAATATGGAGTTCAAACGACCGCTCTATTTCGGCGACGTGACTTTGCTTTCCAGCCGCATCGAAAAATTTGGCAATACCTCGTTTATTGTCGCACACGAATTTCGTCAGGGCGACAGCCCGAAGCCGGTGGCGACAGGGCAGGAAGTCAGAGTCTGGGGCTACTCCGATGCTGAGCGGCCGGAACAACTTATTGCTAAAGTAGTGCCAGATGAAATCAGGATGATGTTGTCGGTCGATAAAACTGTTGATGTTTCTGTTTGAGGATAACAATAGGGCGGCGCTACGATTGATGTTTCGATCCTTATCTGAAATTGATCACCATCATGATAGATGCTCAATTATTGCTCCAAAGGCGGCAAGACTATCCCTGGTGAAGTTAGTAATCAGGTAATCTGGCCAGGTCGATAATTTGACGATGGTCAGTTCAGTTGCACGGTTCACGTATATCATCTGCCCGAATACGCCACGCGCCATGAAGTCGCCCTGCTCGATATTGTTGACCCACCAGAAATTACTATAGGCTCCATTAGGGCAGGTATCGCTATAGGGTGATCCATACACGCTATGGTCGCCGGTGGCACATTTGTCGATCCAGGTCGCTGGCACGATTTCGGTGTCGCCAACCCTGCCGTTATTTTGCATCATCAGGCCGAAACGTGCGTAGTCGCGCAAAGTCGCGTTGAATCCACCACTGGCCAGGGCGGTCGCGGCACGGTCGACGGTGAAAAAGGCATGGTGCTCGGCGCCGATTTTTTTCCAGATCAATTCGCTGACCAGTTCGGCGAGTGATCGATTGGTGGCTCTTTCCAGTGCCCAGGCGACGACCTCGGTTTCCACCGATCTGTATTCGAATATTTCCCCGTGCGGTCTTGTTTGTGGCAAGGTCAGAATAACGTCGCGAATCGTCGATTGCGCCTCGCCGAGCGGTTGTGGCCTCCAGCCGGAAGCGATGTCGATTCGCGTCATGTCGGAATCCGGCATGTTGTAATCCTCGACAAATCGTACTCCGCTGGTCATGTTTAGCGCGTGGGATAGTTTCGCATCACGGTAACCACAGCGTTTTAGTTCAGGTACATAATCAGTAATGGCAGCGTCTGGGTCGACCAGGCCCTGCTGATGTAGAATGCCAGTTAAAGAGCCAATAATAGATTTGGCAACCGACTGGGATAAGTGCGGCGTATCTGGATGCATATTATTGAAATAGGCTTCGTGAATCACCTCGCCCCGATGCAATGCCAGGAACCCATCGGTATAAGAGCTATAGAGAAAATCAGAAAGGTTAATACGCTTGCCCTCATGATTAACGAAGTCGATCGATGACAAGTCCTCGGGGGAATCCCTCAGGGTTTGAATTTTTCTGTAATCGGTTTTTACATCGACGGTTGGAAACAGATTACGGATATTCATGAATGACCAGCGATTAAACGGCGCCAGATCCCAGTTGGTCAGGTCAGGGCGTTTTTCCGGTGGTGGCGGGAAGCCACGCATAATCCCCAGCTCGAGAGCTGTTCTTGGTTTGAGTGCAGATTTATCCATGTTCAAAGCTCAATAGGATTGCTGAATAACTGGGCGGGAG
>JAOUJX010000437.1 GCA_029882955.1 Gammaproteobacteria bacterium | reverse complement strand
CTGGCAAGCGGTGGACTGAATAAAATCAAGGCAGAACTCGGCGGAGCCGGGCTGGCCGGGTTTGGTTCGGCCAAGGGGAGCAATGAAGAGGCTTATTTATTCCAGAAACTGGTTCGCGCCGGGTTCGGAACTAACAATGTCGATCACTGTACTCGTCTATGCCACGCTTCCAGTGTGGCCGCATTACTCGAAGGTATCGGCTCTGGTGCGGTATCGAATCAGGTTGAAGACGTCAAGCATGCCGAGGTTATTCTGGTTATCGGTTCGAACCCGACGACCAATCACCCGGTTGCTGCGACTTTCATGAAAAATGCAATCAAGCAGGGTAAGAAACTGATTTTGCTTGATCCACGCAAAACCGACATCGCCCGCCATGCCACGCACTTTTTACAGTTCAATGCTTCCACCGATGTCTCTTTGCTGAATTCGATTTTGCACGTCATCATCGAAGAGGGCCTAACCGATGAAGCCTTCATCGCAGAACGCACCACCGATTACGAACAACTAAAAGCCAATGTCGCCGACTTCAGTCCCGAGCAAATGGCGGCCGTCACCGGCATCGACGCCGACACAGTTCGTGAGGTGGCGCGTCTGTTCGCGACTTCGAAAGGCTCGATGATATTCTGGGGTATGGGTATTTCTCAGCATATCCATGGCACTGATAACTCGCGCTGCCTCATCGCTCTGTCGATGATTACCGGTCAAATTGGTCGCCCGGGCACCGGTCTGCACCCCTTACGCGGACAGAATAATGTGCAGGGCGCGTCGGATGCGGGTCTGATCCCGATGATGTTCCCGGATTACAAGCGCGTCGACAATCCCGAAGCGAATGCTCGCTTTTCAAAATACTGGGATGCCGAACTCGACGACAAGGCGGGTTTAACCGTGGTCGAAATCATGCATGAAATCCTCGAAGGGCATATCAAAGGCATGTACATCATGGGTGAAAATCCAGCTATGTCCGATCCTAATTTAAATCATGCGCGGGCAGCGTTAGCGGCACTCGATCACCTGGTAGTGCAGGATATATTTCTCACCGAAACAACGGCGTTTGCTGACGTTGTCCTGCCGGCCTCGGGCTGGGCGGAAAAGGACGGCACGGTTTCGAATACCGACCGCCGCGTTCAATTGGGCAAAGCTGCGGTTCCATTGCCCGGAGAAGCCAGGCAGGATTTGTGGATTATCCGCGACATCGGCAAAGGCCTCGGCCTCGACTGGAACTACCAGCATGTTTCAGAAGTTTACGAAGAAATGCGCGGTGCTATGGCGAGTATTAACGGTATTACCTGGGAGCGTTTGCAACAACAGGGTTCGGTGACTTATCCCTGTCAGGACGCTGATGACCCCGGTCAGGGTGTGGTGTTTGTCGATCAATTTCCGACCCAGAGTGGTAAGGCCAAACTGGTGGCAGCGAAATCAATACTGGCCGACGAACAACCCGATGATGAATATCCATTGGTGTTGATTACCGGGCGTCAGCTAGAACACTGGCATACGGGTTCGATGACTCGACGTACCGAAGTGCTCGATGCTATCGAGCCGGTACCCGTAGTTTATGTGAACCAGCAAGACCTGGCGGATATCGGTATCGAAGCTGGCAGTGAGATTGTTGCGCGTTCAAGACGTGGTGAATTACGTGCTTTTGCCCGCCCTGATTCTGCGCTGAAGCGAGGTGAAGTGTTTATACCTTTCTGCTACCACGAAGCGGCGGCGAATTTGCTAACCAACGAAGCACTGGACCCGTTTGGGAAAATACCGGAATTTAAGTATTGTGCGATAAAGCTGGGGGCGGCTTAACCGCCGGTCACGGGTGGAAAAAACGCGACTTCGTCGCCGTCTCTGACGGCGCTGTTGCGTTCGCACATCTGCTGGTTCACTGCTACCAGTATTTTATTATCGCCAGAAAATGCATCCGCCCAGATTTCACCTCGGGTGATTAGCAGTTCGATAATATCTTCAGCCGTATTGGCTTGTGCGTATTCGAGCTCTTCCGATTTTACGCCTAGGCTTTCGCTTAGCCGGGCAAAGTATTTAATTTTTATCATGAATATAAACCTGGCTCACTGCCAGTCAAAAAGTTGAATATCGACCGGGTCGCCGGGTTCGACGCCTGCATTGTCTTCATTGAGCAGGATAAAACAATTTGCCTTACTCATAGAGCTGAGAATACCGGATCCCTGTTTGCCGGTTTTGCACACGCTCCACTGATTATTCTGGTCTCGGGTGGCTATGCCGCGCTGAATTTCCAGGCGGCCGGGGAGCTTACGTAGTTTGTCCTGAGAAATCGCCTTTAAACGGGTCGGCGGGGACGGCTCGGTGCCGGAAAGCTGTTGTATGGTCGGCACCACAAAGTGTTCGAAGGTGACCATGACCGCGACAGGGTTGCCGGGTAGGCCCATGAACAGGCTGTTGTTAATTTTTCCAAAGGTTAAAGGCCGTCCTGGCTTAATGGCAATTTTCCAGAATTCCATATCACCAATTTCGGCCAGTATACCTTTGATATAATCCGCATCACCGACCGAAACGCCACCGGTAGTAATAATCAAATCGGCTTTTTGTGCGGCGGCGAGCAAGGCAGTTCGTAAAGAGTCAGGATCATCTTTGATTACGCCAAGATCGAGGGTTTCTACCGGTAGTCGAGACAGCAGGCCAAACAGGGTATAGCGATTACTGTCGTAAATTTTCCCTTTCTGAAGCGGTTGACCCAGTGATACCAGTTCGTCACCAGTAGAGAAAAAAGCAACCACTGGCTTTCGATAAACTTTGAGGCTGGCGATGCCGAGTGATGCCAGTACCCCTAGATTAGCCGGGTTAATACAGGTGCCGGGTTCGATAATGACCTGCTGTTCGGCGACATCTTCGCCCGTGTAGCGCACGTTTTCACCTGCGCGATGATTGGCGTCGACACGCACCAGTCCATCACCATCCGATTCGGCCTGTTCCTGCATGATGACTGTATCAGTGCCTTCGGGGATAACTGCGCCAGTCATGATTCGGATGCATTCCTTCTCGCCACAGGTACCCTCGAAATTGACTCCGGCATAAGCGGTGCCAATTTCCCTGAAGTGGGTAATCCCGTCCTCG
>JAOUJX010000087.1 GCA_029882955.1 Gammaproteobacteria bacterium | reverse complement strand
CTTGTTCATGGCCTTACCAGTCTGAAAAATATCAGCTCGAATAGGACGACTTCAGACCATTTTCGTCAGTTATTGAGTCAGGCTCACCATGCGATCGCCCAGCTCAATCTTTATGCAAAGCTACAGGGACTCGAACGAATCGATGATACTCGTACCGCCATGCTGCTGTATAACATTGGTGAGCTGTATGTCTGCTTGCACGATGCCGAGGAATATCAAAGATACCGGCAACTATTAGAATCAAAGCCTGATCAGGGCGATCTTGCCAGTCAGGTTTTTGGCTTTGAGTTTATACATCTGGGCAGGCTGCTCAGCCAGCAGTGGGCCTTGCCTGAACTACTTATCGAGTCCTACGAAACTCAGAGAAATCAATCTCGCAAGGCCAGTCTGATTAATCTGGCCGGCGAACTGGCAAAACAGGCCGAACTAGGCTGGTATCATCAGTCGATGCTATTAGCGCAAAATAATTGCGCCAGCTTCCTCAACCTGGCAACTAAAAACATCCGGCAACACATTCAGTCAGCGGCACTCGGAGCCGCTAAAAATTCAACCATCAACAGGGTTTTTCCGGCAGCGGCTCGCCTGATCCTGTTACCCAATGTCGATAAACCGCCTGAGATTAAAAAAACAGAAGCAGAAGCTATCGAATACAGACCCTTCCTCGACCGGGTCAAATCATTATTACGCTCTCCGGACACTTCTCAACAACAGGTTATTAACCTTCTTATGGGCTACCTGCATCGGGAACTTGGGTTTTCACGCGTGGTTTTAATGATTATTTCCAACGATAAAAATACTCTTGCCGCCCGATTAGGGGAAGGTCTGGATAGCAACTCTGCCTTCCTGAAATTACGGCTTCAGCTGGCTAACGCAGGCCTGTTAAGGTCACTATTGCAGAAACCCCAGGCGCTTTGCCTGAATGCCACAAACTATAGAAAGTACGAAACAAGTTTACCTGGAATATTTAAGGCAACCTGTCTTTGTGATAATTTCGCACTGATGTCGATATTTATCGGTAACAAACCAATCGGTTTAATTTACTGCGATCGCAGCGTATCTGACGAAGCCATCGACAAGAAAGTCTACGGCGAGTTCAAAACCAGCATTATGACAACCAGTAAAGCCCTGACTGTTCTGGCTAAACGCAATACCCGGTCTGCGGCGGCCTGATTAGACCGTAGTATCTTTGCTAGCGATTTCTACCAACCAGCTGCGTAGCTGCTCAGCTGCTTCTGAGAGAGGTTTATTTTCATCCCAGGTTAAATAATAGGCACCCGGCGCCTTCATTTGCCAGGCTCCCATTCTCACCAGCCGACCGGTACGAACCAATGGTTCAACCATACTATGCCATCCCAACGCGACGCCCTGACTCTCTTCCGCCGCCTGCAATGACACCACATAATTATTGAAGCGACGGAAATTCGCCTCAGTCGGGTCACAGTCCCACTCCGCCAGCCACGCATCCCAGCCTGTCCAGCCGGGGTCCACACTGTCGAGCCGTAGCAGCGGCATATTGAGCAAATCTTCCGGACTCCCTATCGCATACCTGGCAAAAAACTCCGGCGAGCAAACCGGATAAATAAAATCATCCAGTAGTTTGTACACCGCTTCCGAACGCCAGCTACCATCACCATAACGAATGCGAATATCGGCACCGACAAATCCCGGGTCGAGAGGATTATCTGATATCGAATGGTTAAGATTGATATCCTCATAACATTGCCAGAAGTTGCCTAATCTCGGCATTAACCAGAGCGAAGCGAACGCGGTAGTCGCCGCGATGGTCACATCACCTGCTTTTGAGCGACTTTTCAGGGTCCGACAGAGTTTTCCGATTTGCTGAAAACTCTGGCTTAACACCTGGAATAATTCCAGACCTTCACCGGTTAATTCGACACCACGGTGAAGCCGGTTAAAGAGTAGACATTTCAGTTCGGTTTCCAGTAATTTTATTTGTCGACTGACAGCGCCGAGGGTAACGCCAAGCTCACTCGCCGCGGCAGTAAAGCTACCATGTCGGGCACAGGCATCAAATGTGTTGAGGCAAGTCAGGCTTGGCAGCTGGTAAAATCGTCTGGCCATAATCTGGGTTTACTTAATGTAAAGGTTAAGCGAAGTTTTTTAATATTGTCAAACCCCTGTATACATTGCAAGGTATAGCGTATTAGCAACTGGAAACATTCCAGTATTTACTTTGAAGATAAGACAAATGCCAACAATTGACTCTCAAGACATCTCGTTTGAAGCTATCCTGCAACCAATCGAGAAGGCCTCAGGCCTACCCAACCAGGCTTATACCAGTGACGAATTCATGGACTATGAACGCGACCAGGTACTCGGTAAAAGCTGGGCCGGGCTCTGGTTTGCTAATGACCTGCCCAAAAAAGGTTATGCCAAACCCGTCGAATTTATGGGTTTACCCCTACTCATCTTGCGTAACAAAGAAGATCAGATTCAGGTTTTCCACAATGTATGCAGTCACCGTGGCATGATACTGGTTAATAAAGAAACCGCTATCCAGGGAGCCCTGCGCTGCCCCTATCACTCCTGGTCATACAACCTCAACGGTGAGCTGAAAAGCACGCCACATATCGGTGGTATGGGCGAACAAAAAGCCAAAGGATTTAATCACTGCGACCATGGCCTGAAACCGGTTCGGTCAGCCATCTGGATGGGAGTCATTTTCATCAACCTGTCGGGTGATGCATGCGACTTTGACGAGTACATCAAACCACTATCCGAGCGTTGGCAGACCTTTCTCGGTGATAGCGGATACGATCATATGACAACCCCAATCGAGGGGGAAGGCTTACAAATTGAAGTCCAATCGAACTGGAAACTGGCGGTAGAAAATTACTGCGAAGCCTATCACCTGCCGTGGATTCACCCCGATCTGAATCGCTATTCAAAGCTCGATGACCATTATCACATCATGATCGGCGACAATTTTGCAGGCCAGGGCAGCAATGCCTATCGACTCTCAAGCGACGCCGGCACGGCTTTATCGCATTTTCCCGAATGGCCCAGCGACAAACTCGAGCAGGCTGAGTATGTCTCATTCTACCCCAACGTATTACTCGGCATTCAGGCTGACCATGCCTTCGTGATGATTATCGAACCAGTCGCCTGTAATAAGTCGATCGAACATTTACGCCTGTTTTATGTCGGTAATGATGCCACCGACGATGCATTCTCCGATAGCAGAAGTACCACCCTCGCATCCTGGCGTGTGGTATTCGGTGAAGATATCGACGCCGTCGAAGGCATGCAGAAAGGGCGCTCCTCACCGGGCTTCAAAGGTGGTGTATTTTCACCTGTGATGGATAATCCGACGCATCATTTTCATCAGTGGGTAGCGCGGAAATTGAAGGCGGCGGGTTAAGGACTCACCAACGCCAGACTAATCCGTTTATTCTGCTTACCCTTATTTTTGAGTTTGGTAATAACCACCTCGCCAATCTCGCCGGTGGATTTAACATGCGTACCACCGCAGGGCTGAAAGTCGGTATTTTCGATATTAATCGTACGTATTGTGCCCTGCCCACGCGGGGGTTGTACTGACATGGTTCGCACCAGACCCGGATTTTGATCGAGCTCTTCTTCAGTTATTGAGCCGACGCTTACCGGTAAATCCTTTTCGATTAATTCGTTCATTCGCTGAGTCAGGTCTTCTTTATCAACTGCCAGTCCCTGCAGGTCGAAATCGATACGACTTTCGGTTTCACCAACCGACCCACCAGTCGCCTGGGCAGGTATTATATGACACATTAAATGCATGCTGGTGTGCATACGCATGAGCCGATGGCGCCGCTGCCAGTCGAGCTCAAGCTCGACCTCGTCACCAACTTTGATCGAAGCCGGCTCATCACCCCCCAGGAAGTGGACAATGCTAGTTCGATCCTCGCCGTATCGCGTGTCTGTGATCTGATAATCGACACCGTTCACAGTCATTTTTCCGCTGTCACCCGGCTGTCCACCGCCCAGTGGATAAAAAATTGTCGAATCCAGTATCACTGCCTGATCGGCGATCTCTACGACACGACAAGTGTGTGTCTTCTGATAACTGTCTTGATAGAATGTTTTTTCGGTCATATACCTTTTTCCTCTTTGTTATCGAATCTTACCCGGCTATCAATTTGAAGCAAGTACAGCGCAAGATAATTCACATCGATGCCGATTGTTTTTATGCAGCGGTGGAAATACGCGATAACCCGGAGCTAAGGGGTTTACCGATAGCCGTAGGTGGCAGCGCCGCAAGACGCGGCGTGATCGCGACCGCAAGTTACGAGGCACGAAAGTTTGGCGTGCGCTCGGCAATGGCCAGCGCCACGGCTTTAAAACATTGCCCGGATTTAATCCTGATTCCGGGCCGAATGTCGGTTTACCGGGAAGCCTCCCGCAAGATGCGCGATATCTTCGCTGACTATACCGAGCTGATAGAACCGCTATCGCTGGATGAGGCTTTTCTGGATGTTTCAGATTGCCTGCAGTGCAAAGGTAGTGCGACATTCATCGCCCGGGAGATACGCCAGCGAATCGCCGATAGCGTCGGCATTACTGTATCGGCCGGCATCGCTCCGAATAAATTCATCGCAAAAATTGCCAGCGACTGGAACAAACCCAACGGCCAGTTCGTCGTGACTCCAGATCAGATCGATGACTTTATGACAGAATTACCGGTTAAACATATCTGGGGCGTAGGCAAGGTAACCGCCGCCAGGCTCGAAAAGCTCGGCATTAAAACCTGCGCGGATGTTCGCGACTACGACATTTTTCAGTTTGTGCAACAGTTCGGCCAGTTTGGTGAGCACATCCATAAACTCGCTCATGGCATCGATAACCGTCCGGTCGTTTCGAAATGGCGACGTAAATCGGTTAGTGTAGAAAATACCTATGCCGAAGACCTGCCCGACCTCGCAGCCTGTTTACCGAAACTTCCTGAATTAATTGAGTCGCTACAAAAACGTATGGATAAACTCGATGAAGATTATCAGATGCAGAATTGCTTTCTGAAAATGAAGTTCAGTAACTTCAGTCAGACCACGGTAGAGCGGTCGCATTGCAAGCTCAAGATGGATGATATAGCCACTCTATGCGAAGAGGCCTGGAATCGGGGCAATCGACCTGTCAGGTTATTGGGTATCGGTGTCAGACTACAGGACTTAACCGAGTCTGGCGGGCAAATGGACTTATTCGCTTAACTGTTTTTTTTCGCTTACACAATTCGCGATCGTAATAAACATTTTACGAACGTCAACTGGCTTGGGAATATAATCATCCATGCCGACTTCGGCCATACGTTTGACATCCTCAGTCATAACGTTGGCGGTTAACGCAATAATTGGCAGATATTCCTGCTCGGTTATCTGGCGGATATTCAGAGTTGCCTGATAGCCGTCCATAACGGGCATCTGACAATCCATCAGCACAAAGTCGTAGCTGCTCTGTTGCACCAAATCGACTGCCTGCTGGCCATCTTCTGCGATATCGACTTCGACATGGTTTCTTGTCAGCAATGTTTTCGCCACCTGCTGATTCATGACATTGTCTTCAACCAGCAAGGCACGAAGTCCTGTTAGCCGATCTACGGCTGACTTATATTCTTCTTCAAGTATTACTTTGGACCCCATGGCGCTCATAGTATCAATATTCTCAGCCAGTATGAAAATAAGACTAAACTTGAAACTGCTACCCTGACCGGGTTGACTGGAAACGCTAATTTTTCCACCCATCATTTCGATTAAATTCCTGGAAATCACCAGGCCCAGGCCAGTACCACCGAATTTTCGCGTGGTTGAACTATCGGCCTGAATAAAAGGTTGAAATAATTTTTCCAGCTGCGCCTGGGCAATACCGATGCCGGTATCCGATACTTCAAATGAAACCTCAACCCGATCAGCCTCGCTGGCTACCAGGTCGACCAGGATTCTGACATGACCCTGCTCGGTAAACTTAATCGCATTACTGCCAAGATTCATCAATATCTGCCCTAACCTCGAAGGATCACCCATTAGATTTCGAGGCACATCATCTGAAATCTGAACCTCTAGAGTGAGGCTTTTTTCGTCAGCCTTTAACCTGATAACATTGGTTACGCTGTCGATAGCATCCTGCAACGAAAAATTGATATTCTCCAGATCAAGTTTATTGGCTTCAATTTTAGATAAGTCGAGGATATCGTTAATAGTAGTAAGCAGCGATTGGGCAGAAATATTGAGATTGTTAATGTAGCCGGCTTGCTGCTCACTCAATGGATCCTGCATAACCAGATGCGCCATGCCCATAATCGCACTGATAGGCGTGCGTATCTCGTGACTCATGTTAGCCAGAAACTGACTTTTAGCCTGATTCGCATCCTCACTTTTCTTCACCGCATCTAGCATTTTTTCATGCGTCTGGTGATGTATTTTAATTTCGTGCGCCAGCGATTCGTTTAAGTGGTCAGAACCTTCCTTCTCAACCCGAAGATTCTCCATTAGCGCCTGATTCTGATATCGAAATTCGAGTGCCGTTGTCATCATTCGGCGTAATCTTCGTGCCGACAATATGATAAAAGCAAAGAACACCGTCGACATTATTCCCAGTGCAAAAACCCTGCTTTCTCCCTGCTCTAATAGCCGATATAGCAGCGGTAGAATCCCCGGGTAAAAAATAGCCGCGAAGCTAAGCTGGCTAGGGAATTGTGTCGTCATTGCACCAGCCATGTAAGCAACAATAACCAGTGTGAGTATCATTTGCGAGTACACATCCAGATCAGGCATAAACAATAATGCCGCCAGTCCCCAACCCAGCCCCGTTAGAAAAGCTGAGGCTATATAAATGCGATACCAGATCAGGTCTGCTTTACGGCCTTCAGCACGGTTAAATATTAACCATATAACGATTCGGGCCAGACCAATACTGATCATATATACCGACCACCACAAAAGCAGCTGACTGTCCAGAATCGGGGAAAATAAATAATAAAGTGTTACTGTGGCAACCAGAATGGCGACAAAAGCGGTATTGGTCGAAGCATATAGCAGTTCTACCTTGTCGACCTGAACCTGGGTTTCTATGCTGCTGCTCATGTCTCGTGAAAAATCCAAACTGACCTCTCCTATTAATTGGCTTATCTTTCCTTAGCCGTGGCTAAATCCTGTTATCCTGTTGCCGATCCCATTTTGTAAACAATTTCCACTTGCCCTTATCTATCAATGAGTTACTATCTGTTATGAAAGTAGTTTATCATTCAAGTCGGCTAATATACTCGCAACCAGTATTTATAGCATACTTATCCAAATATGGAGGCTATGATGCAACACCCAAGTTTTGAATCGCTGATATCAGCACCCTGGCCCGAGTCCGAAGAAAGCTCCGATGCCGGACAGGCCTACCACCTTAGCAAACACCAAAATCAACCAGATCAACAATCCAACGATGACGAAGGGCTCGAACACACCGTCATCCTTGGATATAACTAGTTAACACAAGAAAGCCGACAGTCAACTCTGTCGGTGGACTTGCCTCTCTCCTGCTGCCGCCTGAAAATTATCCGGCCAGGTCTACTTTTCTCGCTGAAACTATTGAATGAATGACCTGCTGCTGATTCTGGCTGCCTTTACGACGTCTATTCTCACAGCCATCACGGGCATCGGTGGCGGCATGATCTTAATCGCTATAATGCCGGGCTTATTACCCGCTTCCGCCATCATTCCCGTCCACGGCCTCGTTCAGCTTTTTGCCAATTCGAGTCGAGCAGTATTTGGCTGGAACCACATACATTGGCGATATGCCGTGGCATTTATTTCTGGTTCAGTCGTCGGCGGCATTGTTGCGGCTGGAATCACTCTGAACATAAACCTCGAATACACGCCGTTACTTATCGCAGGCTATATCCTTTTCATAGTGTGGGGACCCGGCTTAAAGCTCAAAAAGGCACCACGTAGTGAGTTTTTTACAATAGGCTTGTTGCAGACCGGGCTAGGCATGATCGTCGGGGCTACTGGACCTTTAGGCCATGCATCACTGTTAGCCAGGGGTTTGCAACGCGATGCCCTGGTAGTTACCGCAGCATCTATGATGACCTTTAGTCACTTAATAAAAGTCATCCTTTTTGGGGTTCTTGGTTTCGCGTTTATGAGCTACTGGGAAATAGTTCTGGCTATGTCTGCCGGGGTGATTGCCGGTGCGTTTACCGGCACTCATATTCGCTACAAAATACCTGAATCAATATTTCGCCCAGCCTTAAAGTGGTTATTAACAATTCTCGCCATTCGGATGATTGTGATTACTTTTATTTGAAGTGGCTATTTCTGATCGGTAAGGACGGGTGTTTGAATGCGCGGGTTGATTATTCTGAGGAATTTAAGTCGAAAACTATTTTTTAATTGCTGCTGATGAACTAGCGGATATTTGTGGTTTTTTGTGAATCTTTGGAACCGGCCCGTTTGAGCCATTGATCTTACAAATGCTAATAGCAGAGAACAGTCATTACCCCACACCCAGCCTCAATCCCCAAATGACCGCTACTAAAACAATTAACTAATCCCTACTTTTTCATAGAGTTTTCGACTTTAATTTTGTCTAAAAGATCAATTGAGCACCTTTACTGGTTCCCCGGCAAGCCAGGCTCGAATCGCGTCGACCATTTCACTATAAAATATCCGGTAGGTTTGTTCAGTCACATAACCGACATGCGATGTAAGAACAGAGTCCGGTAGTGAACGTAACGGATGATCTACAGGCAGAGGTTCCTGGTCATAGACATCAAGGCCAACGCCCGCTATCTGCCCTTGTTGCATCGCGTTAATCAAATCGGCTTCGTTAATAATTGGGCCACGCGAAGTATTAATTAAATACGCCGTTGGTTTCATCATGGCGAGAGCCCCGCCATCGATCAGGCCACGGTAACGCTTACCCATTTTCAGATGAATACTAATTATGTCCGACTCGGACAGCAGACTGTCTTTTGTTACCAGAGTTACATTCTGCTCCCTGCATTTTTCTTCGCTGAGGTTTTCACTCCAGGCGATCACTCGCATACCAAAGGCATTACCATAACGAGCCAGATTAGATCCATGGCGACCCAGGCCTAAAATACCGAGAGTCTGCCCCCTCAGGTCTCGACCCATTGTTGTTTGCCACAAACCCTTACGAATCGATTGATCTTCGCAGACTATCTGTCGGCTGAGTGCCATGAGTAATCCCCAGGCAAGTTCCGAAGCCGCATGCCCCGGAGAACTCGTGCCACAGACAGTCACTCCGCAATCGCTGGCTGCCTGTAAATCGATTGACGCGTTTACCATACCACTGGTAATGAGTAATTTCAGATTAGGGAGCCGCTCAAACAAATCACGACCAAAAGCTGTTCGCTCCCGCATGATGCAAACCACATCAAAGCTTTGCAACGCTTCGAGGACAGCCTGCTGGGTTGACAGGTATCGTGGAAAAACTACAACTTCTACCCTGTCAGGTAATACAGACCAGTCGGCCATTTCCATCGCTACCTGTTGGTAGTCATCAAGGATAGCGACTCGTATATTATTATCATTCATCATAATTTCCCGACTGTAAAACTGCTACGAGGCTTGGCGGTCGTACCCCTGACCATCAACTCCGTCTTCATTTCTGTATGTAGCAAGGTGGATTCATTATTAATTTGCGATACCAGAAAATTCGCCGCCAGTTCCCCCATTTCAGCTAATGGTACATGAATCGTGGTCAACGGCGGAATAATCTGTGCGCTAATATCGAGATCGTCAAACCCTGTGATTGACAGTTCTTCGGGCACCCGTATACCGACCGACTGACATTCCGCCAGCGCGCCCAAAGCCAGGATATCGTTACCGCACATAACCGCTGTCGGTGGTGTCGAATTCTGCAGTAATACCCGCATCGCTTCCCGGCCCTGCTTAACCGTATAAGAGCGCTCGAGGATTCTGTGCTGTGGTAGTTCCAGATTTCTTTCCTCTATAGCTTGCCGAATGCCACGCAGGCGGTCCATTGCCCGGTCGTTGTTTCGGGTACGGCCTACGATTACGGCTATGTCTCTATGCCCCAGATCCAGCAGGTAATCTGTCAGCACCTTTGCCGCATTTTTATTATCGAATCCGATATAGGGCTGGGACGAATTCGGCTTGTACGACCAACAATTAACGTAGGCAGTCTTTTTTTCCTCCAGCAATTTCGGCAAGCGAGGGTCATGTATCGACCCAACCAGTAGCAAAGCATCGATGCCCTGGCGTAATAAAGTCTTCACTTCATTAAATTCTTCTTCCAGATCATATTCATGACTGGCCAGGATCACTGTATAGCCGAGTTTTTTGAGCCTGCTCTGGAACCCCTGTACACCCGCCGCGAAGATAGCGTTATCCAGCGTCGGTACGACTGCACCAATCGCTCCCGTGTGATTGGAAGCCAGCGCCCGAGCTACGCCATCAGGAATATAGCCAAGCTGATCAATCGCAGCCTGCACCATTAGCCTGCTCTTTTCAGCGACCTTTTCCGGGTTATTTAAAACTCTCGAAACAGTCGCCGTCGAGACCTTTGCCTGCCTTGCGACATCGTTCAACGAAGCACCTCTATCACTGGATTTTCGTTGTCTGCGCGACCGGGGTTTAATTTCGGTATCGGAATATCTTTCTGGCATAAAGATTTATCGCCTCAGAAATACTAATCGGTTGACAGTCCAGTATAAACCATTTTACTATAAATGTAAGCGCTTACATTATAGAGGAATATACATGACTATCGAATACATCAAAAAGGCCGACAAGACATCGTCAACCGGTGAGGACAACACACGAGATATCGTAGTAAAGATGCTCAGTGAAATTGAGGCCGGCGGCGAAGAAAAAGCGTTGGAATATGCCAGGCAGCTTGATGGCTGGGATCAGGGCAGCCCGATAGTGACTCGCGAGAAAATCGATGCAGCTATATCGAAGGTATCGCAGCAGGAAAAAGATGACATTCGATTCGCCTATGATCGTGTCAGCGCGTTCGCAAAGCACCAGCGCGACAGCATGCAGGAATTCGAAGTCGAACTCAGCCCGGGATTGTATGCCGGTCAAAAACTGATTCCTATGACCACAGCGGGCTGTTATGTGCCAGGTGGTCGTTATGCCCATATTGCCTCTGCCATCATGAGCGTCGCAACGGCTAAAGTTGCCGGTGTCGAAAACGTCATCGCCTGCTCGGTACCGCATGGTGAAGAAGGTGTTCACCCCGCCATTCTTTACGCGATGGACCTGGCCGGTGCTGATACCATTCTCGCCATGGGCGGCGTCCAGGGTATTGCAGCCATGGCCTACGGTCTATTTACCGGTAAACCTGCCGATATCTTAGTTGGCCCGGGTAATCGCTTTGTCGCAGAAGCCAAACGTCTGCTATTTGGCCGCGTCGGTATCGACCTGTTTGCAGGCCCGACCGAGATCGCCATCATTGCCGATGCCAGCGCCGACCCTGAAATCGTCGCCTGCGATCTGGTTGGTCAGGCCGAGCATGGCCCGGACTCGCCTGCCTGGTTATTCACCGATTCACGTGAGCTGGCCAACGCGGTCATAGACAAGGTACCCGGTTACATAGCATCCCTGCCCGAAGTGCAGCGCAATGCCGCGGCAGCCGCCTGGAAAGATTACGGCGAAGTCGTGCTTTGCGATACTCGCGAAGAAGTCGCTAGCATCAGCGATCAATACGCGGGAGAGCATCTCGAAGTTCAGGCCGAAGACCTGGAATGGTGGCTCGCCCGTCTCAAAAACTATGGCTCGCTGTTTGTCGGTGAAGAAGCCACGGTCGCATTCGGTGACAAGTGTTCCGGCACCAACCATATCCTGCCAACCAAGGGCGCAGGTCGTTATACCGGCGGCTTAAGCGCCTCCAAATTCATCAAGGTTGTCACTTATCAGCGTCAAAGTCAGCAAGCCACACGTGAGGTCGCGGCCGCCTGTGCTAGAATCTCTCGGAGCGAGGGCATGGAAGGGCACGCCCGCACAGGCGATATCAGGCTGGAAAAGTATTACCCTGGCGAAACTTTTAATCTGGGAAAATAAGATGACAATAGAAGACCGTATCGTTGCCGACTTTGTCAATAACGATATCAATTTTGTAACCACAGTACCCTGCAAACAACTAGGCGGCGTTATCGATAAAATCGAGGCCAGTAGTGACATCTACCACATCCCCTCGAACAAGGAAGACGAAGGCATCGGGCTTTGTGCGGGTGCCTAT
>JAOUJX010000436.1 GCA_029882955.1 Gammaproteobacteria bacterium | reverse complement strand
TAGCGCTATACCAGTAATGCGAGATCAGTCCACTAGTGTTGTTGGGCCTTTGTCTACCCCCGGTTCGTTATTGGACCTGCACCGCGATATGGACCGTTGGTTTGATGAGGCTTTCCGTTCCTTTGGTATGCCATCATCGGGCCCTGGGTTATTGTCCCGCCGGCTTGCGGATAGTCCTTTATTGAAATCATATCGGCCGCAAGTCGATGTTTCGGGTGATAATAATCACTATGAGGTTGCGCTCGACGTGCCCGATATGTCTGAGTCGGACCTGGCCATCGAAGTAAAGAACGATGTTCTGACGATTAGGGGGCATAAAGAGGACAAGACCGAGACGAAGGATAAGCACTATTATCGGGTCGAACGTAGTAGCGGCTCCTTCCAGCGGACTTTGTCGCTACCCGATGATGCCAATGCGGATGAGATTAGTGCCGATCTGAAAAATGGCGTTTTAAAATTGAGTATCCCGCGTCGTGAAATCGCTGCTGAGGATGTGAAGCGGATTTCTATTTCTTCCTGAGTATTTCAGAGGCTGGTCGATTAATGCGGCCAGCCTTTTCACTTTGTAGCCGGGGTTTTTTTCGGGTATTATTTGCGCTCTTTTTTCCAGCCCAAACCCGGCCATCAAACATGCTTTGTCTTCCTGGCAGTCCTGCATTATCCGATTTTAGAGTCCAAAAATTAGAGCAAATAATATCCCAGCAAATCGACGGTGTAAGGGGTATTAGTAGCAGATATTTACACTTAATCGATGTCGACGAAAATACCTTGTCTGAACATAAAAGACAGATTTTAGATAGCCTTTTGACTTACGGCCCGGTACAGAATCAGACAAGTTTGGCTGGCCAGTCTTTTTACGTCATGCCCCGCGCTGGTACGATTTCACCCTGGTCGAGCAAGGCAACCGATATAGCCCACCAATGCGGATTAAGCCAGATACGGCGCATCGAACGAGGTATCCAGTACCAGGTCGAGAGCGATTCTAGCAGCGCTGCTTTGATTACCGATTTTTTACACGACCGCATGGTCGAACAGGTATTCGAAAGTCTCGACGCCTGCAAAGCCCTGTTTGAAGCCCATCAGCCAAAGCCGGTTAACCAGATAGAACTAAATTCTGGTGGGCGAGGTGCTTTGGCGGAGGCCAATATAGAATTGGGCCTGGCGCTATCTAACGATGAAATCGACTATCTGTTCGATGCCTATACAGAGCTGGCACGCAACCCGACTGATGTCGAGTTGATGATGTTTGCGCAGGCTAATTCTGAGCATTGTCGGCATAAAATCTTCAATGCGGACTGGACTATCGATGGTGTCGAGCAGGATATTTCGCTGTTTAAGATGATTAAGAATACCTTTGCCATGCACAGTGACGGCATTCTTTCTGCCTATCACGATAATTCGGCAGTGATCGCCGGTTTTGATGGCCAGAAGTTTGCGCCATTGGCTGACGGTCACAAATACAGCTATGAAAACGTTCAGCTCGATATTTTGATGAAGGTGGAGACGCATAATCATCCGACCGCGATTTCGCCATTCCCGGGTGCGGCAACGGGCTCCGGTGGTGAGATTCGTGACGAGGGCGCGACCGGGACTGGTTCAAAACCGAAGGCAGGGCTTAGTGGTTTTTCCGTGTCGAATTTAAAAATCCCCGGATTTGTTCAACCCTGGGAAATAGATAATGGTAAGCCGGGTCGTATCGCTTCGGCGCTGGATATCATGATCGAAGGCCCAATCGGCGCTGCTTCGTTTAATAACGAATTTGGTCGACCGAATACCTGCGGTTATTTCCGTACCTTTGAGCAGTCGGTGAATGGTGCCGAGGGGACTGAAATTCGCGGTTACCACAAGCCGATTATGGTTGCCGGTGGTGTCGGCTCGATTCGCCGTGAACATATCGATAAAAAAGATATCCCACCGGGTTCGAATATCATTGTGCTGGGTGGTCCGGCCATGCTCATTGGCCTTGGTGGTGGTGCGGCATCGTCAATGACCAGTGGTAGTAGTAGCGAGAATCTCGACTTTGCCTCGGTGCAACGGGGTAATCCGGAAATGGAACGACGGGTGCAGGAAGTCATCGACCGTTGCTTCGCGCAGGGTGTTGATAACCCGATTCTGTCGATTCACGATGTCGGTGCCGGTGGCTTGTCAAATGCCCTGCCGGAACTGGTGAACGACGCCGGACGCGGTGCAACGCTGAATTTACGCCAGGTACCCAACGACGAGCCGGGCATGTCGCCGATGGAAATCTGGTGTAACGAGAGTCAGGAGCGCTATGTGCTGGCGGTCTCTGATGAACGCCTTCAAGGTTTTATCGATCTGTGTGAGCGCGAACGCTGCATTTATGCCGTGTTGGGTAAAGCAACGGCCGATCAGGTCCTATGTGTAGAAGACCCGCAGTTTGACAATAAACCCGTCAATTTGCCGCTTGATGTATTGCTCGGTAAGCCACCGAAGATGCATCGTGATGTTGAACACGCTGAAGTAAAACAACCCGAGTTTGATCACGATGGCATCGATATTAGCGAAGCGCTCTACCGGGTACTGCGTTTGCCCGCCGTAGCTGACAAGACATTTTTGATCAGCATCGGTGATCGTTCGGTAAGCGGCCTGGTCACTCGCGACCAGATGGTCGGCCCCTGGCAGGTGCCGGTTGCAGATGCCTCGGTGACCGCGACCGATTATCAGGGCTACACCGGCGACGTCATGAGTATGGGCGAGAAAGCGCCGCTGGCTTTACTCGATGCCCCTGCGTCAGGACGTATGGCGATTGGCGAAGCTTTAACCAATATGGCGTCGGCCTATGTCGGAGACTTAACCCGCACTGTGCTGTCGGCAAACTGGATGGCCGCCGCCGGGCATAGCGGCGAAGATGCACGATTATATGACACAGTGAAAGCTGTCGGCATGGAACTATGTCCGCAACTGGGGGTTACTATTCCCGTCGGAAAAGACTCATTATCGATGAAGTCTAGCTGGGTTGAAAATGAACAAAAACAATCAGTTACAGCACCTTTATCACTAATAATCTCAGCTTTCGCACCGGTGTTTGATGTGCGAAAAACCTGTACACCCGATATCAAGCCCTGTGAGTCCGGA
>JAOUJX010000435.1 GCA_029882955.1 Gammaproteobacteria bacterium | reverse complement strand
GGGTTAAAGCTGCGGAGGTGAATGACGACACCTGGCACCGGGTGCAAATTGGCCCTTTTGCGAGCAATACCGCCCTCTCGCGTGCACAGAATTTATTGCTGGAAAACAAAATAAAATACGTGCAGCGTAAGTTGCCGCAATAGACAGGATTGAATTACTAGCGAGTGGGTACGAAATCTGCTCTTTGGGGCTCAAACGATAGTTTTGTAAGAATCATGTTATGAATTTTTTGCCACCAGCGACCTGCCAAGGCGCTTACCCAGGAGGCTATATATTTGATCTTCAGATAAATCGGGTTTGATTCGATAAGCCTCGTGTAGGGCGGTAACAGCCGCACCCGGATTATCGCCCGCTAACTGAGCCCCGGCTAGAATAACCTGGGGCATATAGGCTCTGTGATCGCGCTGACAAGCCCTCGCAGCTTCTCTAACGGCACCACTTAAATCGCCTGATACTCGAAGAGCCGTTGACAACAAGCCACCCCAGACGCTTAATCGACTATCGAGTGGACTCATTCTCATCCCCTGTTTAAGATAATCAACTGCTAATTTTACCTGTCTTGTAGTGAGATAAACTCCCCCCAGCGCGGAACAAGCCTGGGCATTGGAGGGATTTAATTCGACGGCATTTTTCAGGAGTAACAAGCCTCGATCATTAAATCCGAGATCAGCCAGAGCGCAACCTGCCAGTCCAAGAACAGACGAATTCATATCATCGAGCTGAATAGCTGATTCCGCGGCATCAATCGCTTCCTGATAGGTGCCTTTATGTTGTTTCAGTAAATTGAGTCGATATCCTAAACCAAGTACTAGTGAAAGATAGCTTGCGGCATGCGCAAATTCTCTATCCCTTTCCCAACTTTGCCGTAACAGCGATGAGGCTGTGGTGAACGAGTCGTGATGCCAGCCTTTAAGGGCTAATATTCCACTCGCTTCTAAATAAAGGGATCGAGATCCTCCTGCCGTAGACGAGGACCGCACCCGGTCGTAAATCGCTTTGTATAACTGTGGTTCGAGTTTAGCGACTAGTGCGTGCACACTATTATCGACTGACGAATTAAAGTCTCCCTCAAGAATAAACTGCTCTGCCCATAACCGAATATTGCGCCTGGCATCAGATAACTGGACGCTTAGCACAACCCTTCCAGATTCGGCTCTAACCGAACCTTCTAATAAGTAATCGATACCATAATGATTATACAGCCCTCTACCTGATGGCAGGTTATCTGAGTCATCATGAATTAAGCTGTAGGAAGACATCTGCAACAACGGAATTCTCATCAGTACAATTTCCAGGGTACTGATCAGGGTTTGCACGTAATGTTTACCGCTATTGTCCTGGGTGTCTTTGGATAACAGTTGAAAAGGTATAACCATCATACTCGGATCAGCGTGGGCTTCGATAGAGTGTATCGGCGAAAACGCATCCCCAGTCGGTTTGTTATCCGGTGTTTGCGCCTGCTGCTCGACCTCGCCGATAAATCGAAATCCACGCCTGCGAATTGTTTTTATATATCGCTGTGCACGTCCATCATCACCAATTGCTTTTCGTGCATGAGCGATACAACTCACTACGGCGGCATCGGATACTGCACGACCACCCCATACAGCACCGATTAATTCATCTGTAGAAAATACTATCCCCGGATTTTTAGCCAGATGAACCAGTAAATCGAATATTTTTGGCTCGACATGTATCAGCTCTCCCGCCCTACGAATTTCGAATGACTCACCGTTCAGTTCAATATCCGCAAACCTGATCTTCTTCATTCCCCATGCAGCAACTGACGAATTTGTGATACCGCCATGATTAAATCGACTAATACGTTAAACCCTTCTAACTACCAAAGCAAGTGCCCGCAGCCACATGATCCGTTAGTGCTATTCAGAAGAATAACCTTCTCTTGAACCGGGTATTACAGTCGGTTCGCGTATAATCACTTCCCGCTTACAGACCACTGGTCGCGTAAATACATCCAGCCACGGACTGTGTTTATCACCCTCATTCAGCAGCTTGACTACATCCGCTTCTGGTGCCGGGCTTTCAATATTCACCCGGTAACGAATCTCGCTATATCCGGGTTCTATATCCGCCGCCCCGAAAAGCCCCGCATCATCGCTATCTGCGTGGACTTCGACTTCAAGACTGATAACAGGGACATCCAGTCTGGAAGCCCACAGCATATAGCCTATAGCCAGGCAACTGCCCAGTGCGGCACGGCCAAGAGCTCCAGGTGTCGAGGCGCTTTCCTGCCCCCCTGCTTCTTTCGGCATATCAGCTCTAAAGCGCCACTTACCTTCCTGAATTTCGCAGCAAAGTTGATCGTTAACTCTCGTCGTCGATACATAGGTATCCTGCCCTAGAGCCGGCTTCTTTTTGAGCGCACTGGATACTCGTATGAATGATTTTTTTAATTCAGCCTGATTGTTCATATTTTTCTCTACTTTACCGGTCATGCTACACACTCACCATTGCCAGCAACCTTTAATTGGTAGGATGTTTCCAGATTAGGGCTTTCCAATAAGGTTCGTTGAACAACACAGCAATGCTCTGCCAGTTTACACAATTTTTTAACCGAAGCGGGCGAGGTGCCTTCGGCAGCGATAACGTTGACTGTACATCGCATAGTTTGAAATCCGACGGGTATGCGGGCATTCATCAACAGGGCTCCCCGTACATCAACATCACCCTCGACATCGACTTCAAGCAATTTCAAACGAATACCCATAACATTCGCAACCATTCTCATCGACGAGTCGAAACAAGCAGCTAAAGCAGCACATAAAATATCACCCGGCGTAGCGGCATCGTGTAAACCGCTAAGAGCCTCATGAACACCAACCGGAATTTCAATTCCAGTCCCCGGCATCGGCAAGACCAGAGCATGATAAGGGTCTGAGTCATCCAGGCTACGTGATTTTGCATGATCAGTCACCATTGCTGCAGCCGGATCTTCACAGTATTTATTTCGCAAATGTTGTTGCTTTTGTTTTACATCGATAATCATCATTCGATTTACTCCAGATACTCTACAATATTGAAATCTCTCAGCGCTTCTCTTAGACAAAGACTGTCATGTCGGCCACTTGATATTAAA
>JAOUJX010000434.1 GCA_029882955.1 Gammaproteobacteria bacterium | reverse complement strand
AACATTTATATTTCAATTCAATTAGTTATAGAGTCTTTACGGTAGTCGCCGTCACAACTAGGTTCAAAGAGAATCAATAAAGGCCTGTAACACTAGTTAATTTTAATTAGTTTACGGATTTTTTTTTCCTGTATCATCCGATTGCATCTATGAAAAACAAGCAGTGACCATAGGATAATTAGTGATGGATCATTGTCAATTTTCGTCCACAATCCATTTTTTACCTCAATATCTTCGGTTTTATACTTTTTGATATAACCTCTTTTACGTCGACCAGAATAATGGTCTTTATCGACTTTAGTGCCTATTTTGATAGCCATATTTTTCTTGACCTATCAGTTAGTACCTGTTAATTATGACTATTATATTAGTCTTTAAGCTACTTAATGATCATTATTTTAGCCTTTTTTAGGTAAGATTCATGGGAAAACAGAGAACATACTCTAAATATGCCCAGGAGGCCGCTGTGCTAATGGGAAAGCAGATTAAGCTAGGGCGCAAACAGCGCCAGTGGACTGAGAAAAATCTGTCGGATCGCGCAGGTATCTCCAGAGCCACATTGCAAAAAATAGAAAATGGCGAAATGAGCTGCGCCGTTGGCCTCGTCTTTGAAGTCGCAACACTCGTTGGTGTAAAACTGTTTGAGCCGGACAGCGTACAGCTCTCAAAAAATATCGAGCACACGCGAGATAAAATCGCGCTACTGCCACAACGTATTAAAACAAGGACAAAGGCGGTGCGCGATGACTTCTAATAGCGATAAGGAATCCTTCGTATGGATTTGGCTGCCGGACGAAACTCAGCCAGTCGTAGCCGGACGGCTGGAAGCCGACAACGGCAATATTCTGTTCAACTACGGCAGGAGTTATCTGGAGCGTATCGGGGATCAAAATCCTGCCATTCCAATCTACGAACCCGAATTACCGTTAAGGAGCGGTGTATTGCCCCTGCCGGAAGGATTGATCATGCCCGGGAGTATTCGAGATGCAGCACCCGATGCGTGGGGGCGACGCGTGATTATCAACAAAAAGCTGGGGCTTAAGGGCGCAGGTACAGATACAGCCGATCTGGATGAGCTGACCTATTTAATGGAATCCGGTTCTGACCGGATCGGGGCTCTCGATTTTCAGCGTTCGCCGACTAACTATGTGCCTCGTACTGCGAACCATGTCAGCATGGAAGAGCTGCTCGAATCCGCCGAACGGGTCGAGAAAGGCGTGCCGCTCACGCCAGAGCTGGATCAGGCGTTATTCCATGGCAGTTCCATCGGCGGTGCAAGGCCAAAAGCCCTGATCCAGGATCAGGGCAGGAAGTATATCGCCAAGTTTTCGTCCAGCACTGATCTCTACAGTGTAGTCAAAGCCGAGTTCATCGCCATGCGACTCGCAAGCCTGGTCGGGCTTAATGTTGCAGCCGTTAAACTGGAACAGGTAATTAACCGGGACATACTTCTGATTGAGCGCTTTGATCGCTTACCAAAAGGCAACGAATGGGCTCGCAAGGCGATGGTATCTGCCCTCACGATATTCGGCCTCAATGAAATGATGGCGCGATATGCCAGCTACGAAACACTGGCCGAAATTATACGCCACCGTTTTACTGATCCCAGGGACACTTTGAAAGAACTGTTCTCCCGCCTCGTGTTCAATATCCTGTGTGGCAATACCGACGATCATGCCCGTAACCATGCTGCATTCTGGAATGGCAGGGAACTGACCTTGACCCCTGCTTATGACATTTGTCCGCAAGGCCGTACAGGCAATGAAGCGTCACAAGCCATGTTAATTTCTGGCAGTAACAATCTTAGCCAACTTAAAACCTGTCTTGAGGCTGCGAACAACTTTCTGCTCTCGGCGGATGATGCCCGAGCCATATTCAGACACCTGACAGAGACCATAGAACAACATTGGGATGAAGTTTGCGAAGAAGCCAAATTAAGCGAAGTGGATAAAAATCTATTCTGGGGGCGGCAGTTTCTGAATCCTTACTCGACCGAGCAATAGGCTACAGTATTTACCCAAAAATGCTTATCCGCTGAATTTAAATAGGAATAATTTTAATTCTTGCAAAACTAGAGGGGCACGAAAGAACCTCGACAACTTAATATCAACCCGATGTCAGTCAACCACTGGTGTCAAAGATTGAACTCCCAACGATTTCGCAAGATCGCAAAAAATATCCCACACGGCTGGATCCATCGGAATTCCCTTGTTACTTCTTTGTGCTTCAACGGACCATTCACGGTCGCCCGGTGCCAGTACTCGGGTGCCGGGTTTCGACTTTTGATTGCGCAAATCATGCAAATAGGCTTTCATCTGCTGGTCGAAAATATCTGCGGGTATGAACGCCTCCGGCTTCATAACAATATAGAATTGCCCCAATTGGCGGTGTTTAGAAAAATCAGGCCCGGTGAAACTATATAATTGATGGCTAAACTTCATACCTGATAACACGGCACTGAGTACGTCACACATTCCCGCTAAGCCAGCCCCCTTATAACCAAATTCAGCGCCACCTAAAGGTAACAAAGCCTGCGCTTCATCGGCATGAGTCGTCATGCTTCCATTTGCGTCAATAGCCACATCTGACGACAATTCTCGGTCAATCAAGCCATATTGTAAAACCCGGTTCCAGGGAATAGAGCTGGTAGCCATATCAAACAAATACGGCTTTTCACCCATTATTGGGACAGAAAAACTAATCGGATTTGTTCCGTGGAAAGGATCGACGCCATCATGAGCAACGACGAACTTGTCACTATTGCAGACAGCCATACCAATAAATCCCCTCTCCGCTGCTGCCAGGGTATAACTACCTGCGGCACCAAAATGGGAGGAATTAATCACTGTTACCGCAGCGATGCCACATTTATCCGCAATTTTGATGGCTTCGTCAATGGCTCTAAATCCGGCAACCTGACCAAAACCGTTATCGGCATCGACCGTTCCGGTACTCATCGCCAGGGAACTAAATTTTATTTGCGGTTGGCCATTGACTCTCCCACCCTTGAGAGTTTTAACATAATGAGGCAGTAGCCTGATGCCATGACTGTCGACACCCCTTAATGATGTTTCGACGAGTGATTTAGAAACAATACTAGCGGAATTTTCATCA
>JAOUJX010000086.1 GCA_029882955.1 Gammaproteobacteria bacterium | reverse complement strand
AGCTATCGCGAGAAGAAGACTATGAACGCTGGATGCAGGATTTTCTCGAATAAACTAGCAATCCGCGACACATTTACCCTGTTTGTTAAATGACATCGTACGACCACTAATCGGCACATGAACCGAGGCTTTTACTGCCTTGCTAAAGATATCCACTCTGGTGCCAGATCGGTAATTCCGATATCAACAGACAAATAAACAGCTCAGTTCAGCCCAGTCCGGTGCCAGATAATGTCGTTTCTCCCAGAACCAATACGGCCATACCTGCCACGGTTGCCATCACGACATTATCGGTTTTCCACATTAGTCCAATCACGCAAAGTATTGCGATAATTTCAGTGGGACTTCCTTGTCGAACGGCCGGCACCAGAATCGCCATAAAGGCGCAGCCTGGAAATGCTTCGAGAATGGGTCGCAACCAGCCAATATGACGAATTTTTAATCCAACCAGATAACCACCTAGACGCGTGGCATAGACGATGGCCGACATCATGGCAATGGTCACCAGAACAGGATACTGCTCATACATGCCGGGTTTTCTCTCTGATTATGGCTGCGGCAATACCGATCACTACCGATAGCATGAGAATCAGATAATTCGGCGTACCCACCTCAAACAGAATCAGTGCTGCGATGCCCGAAACAATCCAGGGGGTAGGACTCGATTTCGAGCCTTTGGCAAATAACATCATCATAGTAGCCATCACCAGCGGCCCGGCAAAATCGAGCGAGCTTAAATCGGCACCGTCAAACAGACCGGCAACGCTCAAACCCAGGGCAGTGGACAACACCCAGCTCGCCATCAGAGCGATGCCGTAACCAGTCACATAACCCAGTCGATCCACCCATTCATCCATCCTGAATGACGTCACCACGCCAGGATCATTCAGAATAAATAACCAGATAATTCGCCGACCCAGGCTATGTCCATCAAAATGATGCGTCATCGACATAGCCAGCAGAATATTGCGGCTACTCACCAGGAACACCGACAGCGCGATAGTCCCCAATGGCAAGGGTGACTGCCAGAATTCGAGGCTGGCGAACTGAGCCGAGGCGCTGAAAACAGATGCGCTCATTAATAGTGCCTGCCAGTTTTCGACACCTGAGGCCGAGGCCGCAATACCAAACATGACACCAAACAGAAAAGTCGAGAGAAAATACGCGCCAGATGATCTAAGCCCAAGCAGCAGGCTCTGGTAAGTTGTCATGTTATGGAGATGAACCGGGTTAAATTAGTTTAAGGTGGTGGCTATTTGACGCTATACCAGGCTACGAATCACCCATCTTAATCGGTATCACAAAAATGAAACGCATTCCCGATTCTGAATTATTTTCTGCCCAGATTTTCCCCTTATGCAAGTCCAATATCTCCCGGCATAAGGCCAGGCCCAGTCCGGTACCTTGAATAGCATTATCGGGCGCAGTAACCTGGGTGAACTTTTCAAATATATATTCCAGGTTTTCATTACTAACGCCCTCACCTTCATCTATTATCGTAACCTGAAGCGCATCCGATATATCAGAATTTTCCTCCAGTCGAACCGATTCTATCTGACAACGAATCGTAGAGTTATCGGGGCTAAATTTAATTGCATTTGACAGAATATTCGAGACTACCTGCTGAATACGCCGATAGTCGCAGAAACAGACAGACTCGCTAGCCGTATTCTGAAGTTCGAATTTAATGCCTCTATTACTCGCCAGAGATTCCAGCTCGCGCGTTGCCTGATGCCACAGGGAGTCGATTTTACAATTATCAAACTCAAGTCGATATTTACCCGCATCCAGCTTAGAAATATCGAGCAAATCATTTATCAATGCCAGCAGGCGTTTGCCACTGATAAAAATATTTTCGAAGTATCTCTCTACTGTATCACTATCCAGTTCATGCGCCCTGGATTTACCCAATTCAGAAAAGCTCAGCAAGCCATGTAGTGGCGTCCGGAGCTCGTGCGACATATTCGTTAAAAATTCGGACTTGGCTCTGTTAGCCTGCTCAGCCTGCTCTTTTGCTTCAAGTAACGCACTGGTACGCTCGAGAACCTGTTCTTCGAGGTTTTCCTGAACCCGTCGTAATTCTGCTTCACCGTGTTTCAGGGCGGTTATATCTACCCGGTTGCCGACGATATATCCGCTTTTAGTTTTGTTTTCAATAATTTGCAGCCAGGTGCCATTATCGAGACGTTGCTGCACGATGCTGCCGTCCGGGTTCTGATGCAAACGGACGCGCTCGGCTATCCAGTCTTCTTCATTACCAACTGCGGCGGGGTACTGGCCTCGCTCGACTCCGGAGCGAATGATTTCCGAGAAGCTGACTTCCGGTATAAATAGATCGGCACTGGTTTTGTAGATTTGCCGATAAGCCTCGTTACAAGTGATAAAGCGGTCATTCTGGTCGTAAATAACGAAGCCCTCGGAGACCGCCTCGACGGCCTCGTGAAGCATGTCGTCCTTCTCCATCAGACTCCGTTTATGCTCTGTTAGCTGCCTGATGATCCGATTGTTTTTCAAAATCAATCGAAGGATTAGCGTGCAGCCGCCAGCCACAGTTAAAATTCCAGCGAGGAGCCAGAGTGTAGGAAAGCTATTCATTCGGTTAAGACAGGTCCCCAGTCGACAAAATTTAACTAATTTATCCGGAGTATGGCTGGTAGAAACCACATTGCTCTGGACTCGAAGCTTACCTGCCTATCATTGCTTCAGTTCTACCGATATTTAATCCGCAGCCGAATCAAGCACCGAATTAAAGGTAGCACTCGGTCGCATGACAGCTTTCATTTTTTCTAAATCAGGGTGGTAATAACCACCAATATCAACAGCTCTACCCTGTACTTCGGCCAATTCATCAAGAATCTTCTGCTCATTCTCTGCAAGACTTTTAGCCAAAGGCGCAAACCGTTGTTTTAAGTCGGCATCGTCCTCCTGCTCCGCCAATGCCTGCGCCCAGTACATAGCAAGATAGAAATGACTGCCCCGGTTGTCCAGCTCGCCGGTGCGGCGTGAAGGCGACTTGTTATTGTCAAGCAACTGGCCGGTAGCGTCATCGAGTGTTCGGGCCAAAATTTTGGCTTTTTGGTTATCGGTCTTAATACCGACATCTTCCAGCGAAACGGCAAGCGCGAGGAACTCTCCCAACGAGTCCCAGCGTAAATGATTTTCCTCAACCAGCTGTTTAACGTGCTTCGGTGCAGAGCCACCGGCGCCGGTTTCGAACAGGCCACCACCGGCCATCAACGGCACGATGGAAAGCATCTTGGCACTAGTCCCGAGCTCCATGATCGGGAATAAATCAGTAAGATAATCACGCAGGATATTGCCGGTGACCGAAATGGTGTCTTTACCGCGAATTATTCGTTCAAGGGTATAACGCATCGCTCGTTGTTGCGACATGATTTGAATATCGAGCCCACTGGTGTCGTGATCCTGTAGATAACGCCTGACCTTTTTGATCAACTCCATTTCGTGCGGGCGATACTCATCGAGCCAGAACACAGCTGGCATTCCAGATTGCCTCGCACGCGACACAGCCAGCTTTACCCAGTCACGAATCGGAGCGTCCTTGGTCTGGCACATTCTCCAGATATCACCTTCTTCGACATTTTGCTCGATCAATACCTTTCCATCCTGATCGACAATTCGAGCTACGCCTGCTTCGGGTATCTCGAAGGTTTTATCGTGCGAGCCGTACTCTTCGGCTTTTTTCGCCATCAAACCAACATTCGGGCAGGTTCCCATCGTGGTCGGATCGAAAGCGCCGTGAGTTTTACAGAAATTAATGATTTCCTGATAAATCCTGGCAAATGTACTCTCCGGAATGACGGCTTTGGTGTCTTTTGGTCGGCCATCGGCTCCCCACATTTTGCCACCAGAACGAATCATCGCGGGCATGGACGCATCAACAATCACATCGTTTGGTGCATGCAGATTGGAAATACCTTTATTCGAGTCAACCATTGCCAGCTCGGGACGATGCTCATGGCAGGCATGAAGATCACGCTCAATTTCTTCCCGAACAGATTCTGGTAACTCCGCAATTTTTTCGTAAATACTGCTGATACCGTTATTCGGATTCGCACCCAGTTTTTCAAACAGTTCCCCATGCTTTTTAAAAGCATCTTTGTAGAAAATCTTAACCGCATGACCAAAAACGATAGGGTGGGAGACTTTCATCATGGTGGCTTTCACATGTAATGAAAACATGACACCGGTTTCCCTGGCGTCTTCCATCTGCTCCTCGTAAAAGTCACAAAGCGCCTTTTTGCTCATAAACATGCTGTCAATGATTTCGTCTTTGAGCAAACCCATATTTTCCTTGAGCACAATACTTTTTCCACTTTCAGTCACCAGATCCATCGATACGGTACAGTCCTTATCAATCGCCATGCTTTTTTCACTGGAATAGAAATCACCACCATGCATGTGCGAAACATGTGTGCGCGAAGCCTGGCTCCATTTTGCCATCGAGTGAGGGTTTTTCCGGGCATAGCGTTTCACCGCTGGCGGTGCTCGCCGGTCAGAGTTACCTTCCCGGAGAACCGGGTTAACCGCACTCCCCAGAACCTTCCCGTAACGCCGTGCTATAACCTCTTCTTCTTCATTTTGTGGGTCTTGAGGATAGTCAGGAATATTGTATCCCTGGGACTGAAGCTCCGTAATTGCCGAAGACAACTGCATGACGGGAGCGCTAATATTAGGCAATTTAATAATATTGGTAGTCGACAACTGCGTCAGTCGGCCTAACTCTGCCAGGTTATCTTCGAGTTTTTGATCATCCGTCAGATAATCAGGGAATTCTGCCAGTATCCTGGCGGCTAACGATATATCGCTTTCTTCCACATCGATACCGGCGGTCGAGGTAAAACTACGAATAATGGGCAACAGCGAACAGGTGGCTAATAAAGGTGCTTCGTCGGTAAGGGTATATATTATTTTTGTGTCACTCATTTGCTTTGCTCGTCCCGGGAATGAAGTTAATCGTCTTTAATAGTATATTTTAAAGACTATGTACGATTTAATAAAACTTTATCGATTACATACTTATAATTATCTCGCCAATATTATAGCGGGAATTTATGCCTTTCTATTCACCTAAGTGCTCTTTGCTGACTCATTTCAGACAAAAATAAATCATTTCCCCATACAGACCTGGCGAACTCTCTCTGCCGGGACGTATAACTGTTCGATTAAATAATGCTGGAGGGATTTCGGGTAGTCCTGTTGAGCCAGAGCTTCTTTCATACACTCCAGCCACATGTCGCGCTCGACCTCGGTCACATCCAGGTGCCGATGAACGACCGGGATAGCGATCGGGCCATATTTTTCGGGGAACAGACGTGGGCCACCCATCCAGCCGCAGAGGAATAGAGCCAGCTTATCACGAGAAACGCCTATATCATCAGGGTGCCAGTGATAGATTTTTTGATAGGCGGGATTACTACCCATTATGTCGAAAAACGTATCGACCAGTTTTCGAATTCCAGCCTGACCACCAGCCGCCTGGAAGGTAGTATCGGCTTCGCCGTATGTCTTTTCTAGCGCCATTTACTCATTACTACTTTTAATTTCTCTCAGAGCAAATTATTGCGGTTTAAGTTTCAAATAGAAAGCTCTTTAAATTATCATGCCGGGTTTGCCACAACCGGCTAACGCTATATGCTAAAACTCATCCGCTCCAAGTGGCAGTTACTACATCGCAACTGTTTTTGGTTTAAGCAAGGAAAAAATAGACTCGCAAAGTATTGGCGCACTGAATGCTAACTTCTTTGTTTTTCGTGAGGTCGAAGCTGCAGGTGGCATCATGAATAGCGACCATATTCAAGAAGCTCTCAATTCAGGTGCGACCGCAGTGCAAATGGGAACAGCGGCCGACCGGGATCACCCTGGGATTTTCCGGTCGCACTGCCGCCATCACCAGTAACAATGGAGAATTTCAATCCCTCTGGGCTGGAACTCGTTTTCGTGAGTGCCGGGAAGAGACAGTCATCGAACTGATCGAGCGGCTTTTTTAACCCGTTACATCAGCTAGCTTGCCAGATAAACCGCAAACAAGAGCAGTAAAACAGTCACAGCCTGCATACCAACCCGCGCAAACATTAACTGAGTCGAATGCTTTCGGTCGAACTCACCACCGTGAGCCATAGACCAGACTCCTGTGCCTATCAAACCGATAGTTGCCACCAGTGCCAACATAATTACCATCGTTAGTATATTCATATCCATCTCCAGTTTGCTCCCTTCCGATATTAAACCTCCCGATCAGGTATTAATTGACATAAATCAATAAACTGACCATGTGTAGATAGTAGGGGCTTTATGTTTTCCGCGTAGATTGCAGGCTATACAATGGTTACACAGTTCGGAATCATAAAATGCGAGGATCCATGCGTAGACTAACGATAATACCAGGGCTCATTTTCGGCCTCATCTTCGCTGGCGGCGGCTTTGCGATATTGTCGGAAACTGCAATCCCGACCTGGCAAAGCTGGCAGGAAATGCGTAACTGGCTACCGGGTTATGCGCGCCTGCTCTCAGCCTCCGGCGCGGCAAACTTCACCGAGGCCAGTTACCGCTACGAATACGAAGGCATTAGCTATCAGGGTAATCGGGTTTATATCGCCGAGTTCAAAGATAACATCGGCTCTTATCATGCTGATATGCTGGCTCAACTACGACCGTATCTAAACAGCGATCAGGCCCTGCCTATCTGGATTAACCCCTTTGCCCCGCGGGAATCGGTTATCGACCGGGATATGCGATGGGGCTTGTTTATATTAATGGCCGGTTTTTGTTCAGTTTTTATATTCATTGGTCTCGGTGTGGCTTATGGCAGTGTGCAAAGAAAAAAACGGCCGCAAGAGACCCGCGAGGAAATCAAAAATACCGACTGGCAATCGCGCAAAGGCTGGGAATCGGCAAAGATCGGGTCCGGGGCCAGGAAGGGCGTCTGGTTCTTCTGGGGGTTTGCAATATTATGGAATACGATAACTATCACCGCCATAGTTCCCAATATTCCTCGCGAACTGGCCAGCGGAAACTATGCCGCCCTGGTAATTTTGTTATTCCCATTGGTTGGAATTTTTCTATTATACAAAGCTATCCGCTCAACCCTTGAGTACCGGCATTTCGGCCCGGTACTTTTCGAAATGGACCCCTTCCCTGGCGCAATTGGCGGCCATGTTGGTGGACGCATACAGATCAGGAATCTTAATTATCGCCAGGCCATCGAAGCCAGCGAAATCTGGATTCGGCTGGAATGTGTTTATTCCTACGAATCCGGCACCGGGAAAAATCACTCACGTAAGGAAAGCATCAAATGGGCTGAACAGGGTAAACCTAAGATCGAAAGTTTGGCGCAGGGCTGTAGTCTGTCATTTCGATTTGATATACCGGATGATTTACCGAATGCCGATATTGAACGAAAGTCGAGTTATCATTTCTGGCGTCTTACCGTCAAAGCTGATGTCACCGGCATCGATTTAAATAGAAATTACGATATCCCTGTTTTCGATACCGGTGCTAGCTCACGATTTGTCTCGCACGACCTCAGTGCTCAATCGGCGCAAATCAAAGCCCGGGAATCGGAGCAGGCAAAACTTGATATCACCAGAGGTCATTTTGATATCGAAGGTCTTTCTCGTGCCATGCGCCTGACCACCCGGGGCAACGACGTTCATTTGAAATTCCCGATGTTTCGAAATAAGTTTCTGAGCCTGTTTAGCGCAGTATTTGCCGGTGGTTTTGGATTTGCCAGCTACTCAATGATCGGCGCAGCGACGGGGGGTGGCCTATTCGGAGTCGCCACCGCGCTATTTAGTATTCCATTCCTGCTGGTCGCGCTAATAGCGTCACTGGCGACGATTTATCTACCATTTAATAATTTACATGTCGCCATTAACTCGAGTGGCGCCACGGTGTTACGACGTTTATTATTTTTACCAATCTACCGCCGGAGTCTGCACCGGAATGACATGTCACACCTGAGCATTAAACGCACGGGAAGCACTGGTCAGGGAGTCGATAAAGTTGAACATTTTAAGCTAAAAGCACACGACAAAAATGGAGGAACTCTCACTCTCGCCGAAGACCTTGATGGCGAAGAGGTAGCCGGGCACTTTGCAGATTTTATTGCGCAGCGTTTGAACCTGTCGGTGAGTTAGGCAACACTCCTGGAATTTATTATTCAGCCTGGACAGGTCTGACTCGCTCGGAGAATATGATTTCTCTATTTCCTTTGACTGTCACAAAATCTATTTATTTCTAACAACGTTTCTTCCTTGCTCTGGCTGTGCGGCGAGTGCCCACAGTTGGGAAACATTCGCACGGTCACAGGCGCGGCGATTAGTTCCTGTGCAACCTTCACCTGAGCCTCGCTACCATATTCATCATCCTCTCCCTGAATTATCAGTGTCGGCACCAGGATGCGAGGCAGATATTCCTTGATATCCCATTGCCTGAAACCGCCAGACAACCAGACATCATTCCAGCCCAGGAAGGCATTATCGACCTGTTCTCCATGGTATTTTCTCAGTCGCTCTCTGAGATCACTCTCCTGGTAAAGCTTTTTTACTTTTGCGATCGATTCGATGCTTAAATCTTCGACAAAGAAGTGTGGCGCCAATAATACCAATCCATCAATATCATATTGTGGATGGCTACCTGCATAAATACTGGCAATCGAAGCACCGTCAGAATGGCCAACAAGAATGAATGATTTCGCCGGAATTAACGCCAGCAGTTCATCCAGCAAACGAGCCTCGTCGTGCATATAACTCGCGGGGCGCGGCAAAATGCCGGTATCGGAACGACCATACCCCCGTCTTGAATAGGCGAAAACCCCAAGCCCGGTTTCTTTAGCCAGAGCCTGCGGAAACTCTTTCCACATGTCGACGCATCCCAGGCCTTCGTGCAGTAGTAGCAACGCGGCAGCTTCGGCTTTACTGGCAATCCATTGATATTCGAGACTTACACTACCAATCTTTAAATAACCAGAGGCCTGCATTACTGCTTCAGTTTAAAGCGCTGAATTTTTCCGGTTGCTGTTTTAGGCAACTCTTTAACAAACTCAATCTGGCGAGGATATTTCCATTTACCGATTTGATTCTTGACCTGCTCTTTCAACTCGTCATACAACCCAGCCTCGTCGAAACCATCATTCAATATCACGAAAGCCCTCGGTTTGGTTAAACCCTCTTCGTCCTCATAGCCAACCACTGCCGCTTCTAATACCGCGTCATGACCAATGAGTGCAGACTCAACTTCGAATGGTGAGACCCAGATGCCGCTGACTTTAAACATGTCATCGGTGCGACCGCAGTAGTGGTAATAGCCGTCTTTGTCACGGATATATTTATCGCCAGTGCGGGCCCACTCGCCTTCAAAAGTAGAGCGGGATTTTTGACGCTGGTTCCAGTAGCCATTGGCCGTAGTATTGCCCTTCACCAGCAGCTCACCAATTTCGTCGTCGTTGACTGCTTCATTGTTTTCGTCGATCAGACGCAACTCGTAACCCGGCACCGCCTTACCGGAAGTCCCGTAAACCACATCGCCCGGTTTATTGGATAGAAATATATGCAATAGTTCGGTGGAGCCAACGCCGTCGATAATATCGACCGAAAAAATAGATTGCCACCGGTCACCAACGTCTTTGGGCAAGGCCTCTCCGGCCGACACACAAAGCCTTAAACGCTCGGATGAAATAGCTGGGCCGCATTCCGGGAAGGACAACATCGCAGCGTAAAGCGTCGGTACGCCGTAGAAAATTGTAGGTTGATGTTTTTTCATTATTTCGAAAATCACATCCGGTGTCGGGCGAGCAGTCCAGAGTATGGTGGTAGCGCCGACCGACATCGGAAAACTCATCGAGTTACCCAGGCCATAGGCAAAGAATAGTTTGGCCGCAGAAAACACGACATCGTCCTCGCGGATACTGAGAATGCCCTGCCCGAACAATCGCGCAGTCTCCATCAGGCTGCTATGTACATGCGGGACGGCTTTCGGCATTCCGGTGGAGCCAGAAGAATACAACCAGAAAGCCACGTCATCGCAACAGGTATCAGCGGTATCACTCTGTTCAGACTGTTTCGACATCGCCTCGGTAAAATCGACATGATCTCCCGCTTCGCCGGAAATCACGAATACCTGTTTGAGCTGTTTTAGCCCGGGCAATATTGGTTCAACCAACGGCAACAAAGCGGCAGAAATAAATAAAGCCCTGGGGCGGGTGTCCTGCAATATATACCGGTATTGCTCGGTACTCAGCAAGGTATTGATTGCAGCCGGTATAACCCCAGCTCTAATCGCTCCCCAGAAAATAGCAGGCCAGGAAACCGTATCATGGGCCAGTAAAGCGATGCGATTTTCAGCCTCGATGCCGTGCTGCCTTAACAGGTTGGCGACACGATGCGTATTGGCGGCTAACTCGCCATAGCTAATGCTGGATTCCGGATCAATGAAGGCCGCTTTGTCACTTCGACCTTGCTTCAAATGTCGGTCAACAAAATCGGTTACTGCATTATATTGTCGGGGATAATCCATAAAGCTGTACTCCAGTTGTTTAGCACTCGCCTGACCAATATCGGCTCAGACCCCTAAATAGCGCGACTTTAAATCAGGAGCAGCCAGTAGCGCATCCGTATCACCCTGCCAGGCAACGCTGCCTTTTTCGATGATATAGTGGTAGTCGGCGATTTTACTCAGCTCGTCTAGATTTTTATCGATTAATAATATCGAAATACCGGTTTGTTTTACTTCGTAGAGTTTTTGCCAGATATCTTTACGTATCAACGGCGCAAGGCCTTCGGTAGCCTCGTCAAGAATGAGTAATTCAGGGTTCAGCATCAACGCACGACCGATAGCCAGCATTTGTTGCTCGCCCCCTGAAAGTTGATTACCCATATTATTCAGGCGTTCTCTCAGTGCCGGAAACAGGTCGAGCACTGTGTCCAGGGTCCAGCTGGTTTTACCCCGGTTATAACTCGCTGCAGTTGCAATCAAATTTTCACGCACATTCAAATTAGGGAAGATTTGCCGACCTTCGGGTACCAGGCCGATGCCTTGCTGTGCTATCAGGTAAGCCGGTAAACCACTTATTTTGCTATCGTCGAAAAAAATTTCGCCGCTACGACATTGAATATTGCCAATAATAGAATTGACGGTCGTGGTCTTACCCATACCATTTCGGCCCAGCAGCGTCGTCACGCTTGCACTAGCCACATCCAGACTAAGACCAAATAATGCCTGGCTATTACCATAGAATGTTTCGATATTTTTAACGCTTAGAGACATTTGCCATCAATCTCCAAGATAGGCTTGTTGCACTTTTGCATTATTGCGAATCTCTTCGGTACTTCCGGTCGCAATAATATGACCATTCACTAGCACCGACATGGTGTCAGCCAACGAAAACACGGCATCCATATCGTGTTCGATCAGCAAGATAGTGGTTTCACCTTTCAGTTGTTTCAATAGCCCTATCATCTTCGCAGATTCTTCCTTACTCATGCCCGCCATAGGCTCATCGAGTAACAGGAGCTTTGGTTTGAGTGCCAGGGCCATGGCGATCTCGAGTTGCCTTTGTTCGCCATGCGAAATCTCACCCGCTATTTGATCGGCTCGATCCCCCAGACCGACTTCATTCAGAGATTGCATAGCCTTCTCCTTTAATTCGGTATCCTGCGCCACCGGCACCCAGAACCGATAGGAATGGCCCTGGGTAGATTGCACAGCCAGCACGACATTTTCGAGCACAGTCAACGGTAAAATAATGCTGGTGATCTGGAACGAGCGTACCAGCCCGGCATGCACCCGCCGGTGTCGGCTCATGTGAGTAATATCCTTATCGTCAAACTTCACCCTTCCACTATCCGGTTTTAGCGCTCCCGACAACTGTGCGATGAGAGTCGTTTTTCCCGCCCCATTGGGACCGATAATGGCATGCACCTGGTGCTTTTCGACGACAAGATTAAGGTCTCTCGAAGCGTGAATACCGCCAAACTGTTTATGCAACCCCTCCACTTCAAGCATCATCGGGCTTCCCCCATCGACGATCCATCAAGGTTAACAACCCATGCAATCCGCCCTTGCCAAACATCACCAACGCGATTAAAAGCAGGCCAAAAATCAAATGCCAGTAGACGGTAATACTGGAGAGAAATTCTTCAAGAAATAAAAAGGTCGCTGTACCCAGCACCGGCCCAAGCACCGCGCCAGCACCGCCAATAACCATCATAAAAATCAGCTCACCCGAATGCGTCCAGTCCATCATTTCGGGACTGATATAATTGGTGAAATTGCCGAGGAAA
>JAOUJX010000085.1 GCA_029882955.1 Gammaproteobacteria bacterium | reverse complement strand
AAAGGGAACTACCGGCTATATCGGAAAAAATAATGGCAGCATTAATGTTTGATTTATCCATTCTGTCGGTAACTATAACTTATAATTCACTCATTAAAACAGAAAGATATCAGACTCATGCTCATCGCCAACACCTTCTAATCATTTTTATTTAACCCATCAACAACGGGTCAAACGGATACGTCACCATATTTTCGAATCCGTCTTCGGTGACCAGTAACTGATCCTCCAGTTTTATACCATCCGGACCACCAACTTCACCGACATAGGCTTCAACGCATAGCATCATACCCGGTTCCAGCACACCCGAGTAACCCCGCTCTTCCCAGTCGATCGGGTACTTAATCGCGGGCCACTCGTCGCAGAGACCGACGCCGTGAAATTTCGAACCATATTTTTGCGGGATGTAAATATCATCCAGATGATGCCCACCCTCGGTCAATTCCTTAAAACTAATACCGGGTTTAACCATTGCAGCATTGATCATAATATGATCATAAGCAACTCTATGCATGTCTTTTTGACGTTGTGTAGGCTGACCATCACCAATAAACCAGGTTCGCGAAATATCGGTGCACATGCCATAGCAACCAATTAAATCGGTATCGAAAGCGACGATTTCGTTATTGCCGATAATACGCGGGCCGCATTCCTGGAACCACGGATTGGTGCGCTGACCGGAGGAAAGTATTCTGGTTTCAATCCACTCGCCACCACGACGGATATTGGATTTATGTAATTCTGCCCAGACATCGTTTTCGGTCATGCCCGGCGCGGTGAGTTCGCGCATTTCGGCAATCGAGGCTTCGCAGGCGTGAATCGCACAGCGCATCGCCAGAATTTCGTCCGGGCCTTTTATCGAACGTACTCGTTCCATCAATTCTTCACCATCTTCGACTTCGACACCTAAAGCATCCAGCGCACGCAATCCGGTAATTTGAATTTTATCGACTGCGACACGCTTACCTGAACCGGTGCGTTGTTTTAATACATCGATGATTTGTCCGGCAAACATTTCGGCTTTCTCTTCAGTACGCTGACCCGTGGCAAAATAAAAAAAAGATGCTCCTGCCCTGACTTCTCTAACTAGTGGATTATATTCGGACATGTAGGCATAGCCGCCGTATTCCCACAAAATCATATAACCGTCAGTTGTCACCATGCAGGCACGAAACGGATTATGTGCATTCCATAATTGCATGTGCGTAGTATCAGTCGCATAGCGAATCGATAACGGATCGAATAACAGCACTGCATCGAGGTCGCGTTCGATCAGACCCGCGACGATTCGCTCGAGGCGATATTGGCGCATTGCGGGTAAATCAGGGCATTGCAGACCAGCCGCTTGCCACTCCTGGTAAGCCAGCGGGGTGGGGCCAATTTCAATACGGTTATTGTCATCCGGCGTATTGTCCGGGCGCATCGCCGGTCGTCTGCTCGGATCGACTTTCGGATTTGGAATTGAATAGGGATTCTCAGACATGACTAGCTCCTCAGGCGGGCACCTTCCGGGTCGAAAGGCGGTTTTTCTAATATTTTAGCCGCATGTGGCAAACCAAGAATAGCGATATCGAGTTCGGTGCCTGCGACCGCGTAGTCTGTTTTGATAAAACAAAGCGCCAGTGACTTGCCAACCGTGTGACCATAAGCTCCCGAACTAACCCGGCCAACCGGCGTGCCATCCCTGAGAAAAATCGGCTCACCACCGTTAGCGTCGGCGTTTACGGTTTCAACTTCGGCAATCACCAGTTTCTCGCGTGGCGGTTTATCTTTCAGGGCAATATAAGCTTCTCGTCCGAGAAACTCAGGTTTATCGAGTTTGATTAATCGATCAAGGCCCACTTCCTGCGGCCAGTATTCAGGAGAATATTCTCGGCTCCAGCTTCCGTAGCCTTTTTCGACGCGTAGCGACAACAGCGAACGACTCCCGACGGGACGCACGCCGAGGCTTTTACCTGCTTGCAAAATGGCATCGAACAGGATCAATTGCTGCGCCACCGGCACATAAACCTCCCAACCGAGATCACCGCTGAATGAAACCCGCAAAATTACCGCCTCAATTCCCGCAATAGTGATGCTCCTGTTATGCATAAATTTGCACTGGTCATTCGACAAATCGGCATCGGTCAGGCTTTGCAGTAACTCACGCGACCTGGGACCGGCGACGTTAAACCCGGCCCAGGCTTCAGTAAGACTTGTGAAGCCGACCGAATCGGGGCGTGGCACAGACTGAAAGAAACGCTGATGATAACGCTCGGCAATACCCGAACCGATCATCAGGAAAGTGTCCTCATCGAGTTTGGTAATGGTGAAGTCACCCGCGATGCCACCACGAACCCCGAGCATCGGGGTCAGACATGATCGGCCGATCTCGGTCGGCACATAGTTGGCAACGACTCGATTTAACCAGTCAGCGCTGCCCTTACCTTTAATCTCGTATTTGGCGAAATTAGACACATCGAGTACACCAACGCCTGAACGTAAAGCTTTGCATTCTGCAGCCACTGCGTCGAAGCTATTTTGCCTCTCGAAACCATATTCCTCTTTTACCTCTACACCTTCACCCGCATACCAGAGTGGGTGTTCGTAGCCGTAGCTCAAACCAAATACCGCACCCAGGCCCTTCTGGCGCTGATAGGCCGGTCGAGTTTTCACCGGCCGTCCGGCTTCGCGTTCTTCGTAGGGAAAATGAATTTTGAAACGATGCGAATACTGATCATGCGCCCGCGCTTTGGTGAATGATCTGTCGGTCCAGTCGCCGAAACGTGCTAGATCCCAGGGAAACATGTCCATTTCCGGTTCCCCGTCGATAATCCACTGCGCCAACGTCAAACCCAGTCCACCAGATTGCGAAAACCCGGGAATAATGCCGGTACAGCAGTAGTAATTTTTCAATTCAGGCACGGGACCAAACAACGCCGCACTATCGGGTGACCAGATCATCGGCCCGTTAATGACGCGCTTAACACCCGCTTCGGTGAGCACCGGTACACGCTCGAACGCGCGCAAGAGGTTTTCTTCGATTCGATCCAGATCTTCATCGAGCAATTCATGCCCGAAGTCCATCGGCGTACCCTCTTCGGCCCAGAATTTACCGCCCTTTTCATAGGCACCAACCAGTAAGCCCAGCCCTTCCTGGCGCATGTAATACTCGCCATCACGATCGGCTATTAAGGGAAGACGTTTGCCCAGCGCCTCGATTTCGGGAATGGTTTCGGTGACAAAATACTGGTGCTCCATCGGCATCAGCGGTAATTCAAAACCCGCCATCGCGGCGACTTCGCGCGCCCATAAACCGGCTGCATTGATCACCACATCGGCATGGATCGAGCCCTTGTCGGTTTCAACATCCCAACTACCATCGGCGCGCTGCGTGGTGGCAACCACCGGCGTGAAGCGTTCGATTTCGGCTCCCAGTGCTCGCGCACCTTTAGCATAAGCATAAGTCACGCCGGAGGGGTCGACATTGCCGCCATCGGGTTCGTACATAATGCAGCGAATATCGTCAAAATTCGCCAGCGGGTGCATACGTTCCGCTTCAACGCGGCTTAACTCGTGGAATTCGACCTGAAAATATCTGGCTTTCGCGGCCTGCATGCGTAACTGGTGTTCGCGATCCCTGGTCTGTGCTAAATACAACGAACCGGGTTGAAAAATTCCACAGCCCTGCCCGGTTTCGCGTTCCAGCTCCTGGTAGAGTTGCATGGTGTAATACTGCAACTTTGAAATATTGTTGTGATCGTGCAGACCGTGAATTCCCGCAGCTGCATGCCAGGTCGAACCCGAAGTCAATTCATCGCGTTCGAGCAATACCACATCGGTCCAGCCGAGTTTAGCCAGATGATAAAGAATCGAACAGCCGACCAGACCACCACCGATCACTACTGCCTGAGCATGAGATTTCATCCTCCCCCTCCTAGCTTTCAGCTATGGTACAGACTTTTATCCGGCGATTATCCCCTCCAGCTCTCGCAAAAATTTCAACACTTCTTCTTTCGTATTGTAGTGACACATGGAAACTCGAATACAGGTAGGACGATTAAGCGGTGTCAGGATATTGCCCGAAAAGTAATCTGCCTTACGAACATGCGTTCGCACGCCTCTCTGGTTTAGTGCGGTCACTACCTCGGCGCAGGGTTTGCCTTCGACAATAATCGAACACAGGCCTTCGCGGCAATCGGAGTCGTATCCGCCGATTAGGAATACTTCAGGCATATCGCGTAGGCCCTTCTGCCCATCTGCACCATTAATCATGACCTCGATTAGCCCGGCTTCCTGCTCTCCTATTGCCTTGCCAGCGGCTTGCAAACGAGTACCGCGGTCATCAGAATCCGTGAAGTTCGAGCCCAGCCAGTCGAGATAACTCACCACTTCGGAGGTACAGGCGAAAGCCGAAGTGTCGCGCGTACCCAGCTCCCAGAAATCTTCCGGAGTGCCGTCGAGATGATCGTGCTCGAGATGGCTCAGGCGTGGTGACATCCAGGCAAAACCATAGTTGTGACGCGAATATATTTTATAAGCCGAGATCGCATAGGCATCGATATCATAACCATCGACATCGAGACCACCGTGCGGTGCATGCTGGATGCCATCGACGATGATGATGCAATCCGGAGAAACATTCCGTATCGCTTGAGCCACTGCTTTAATATCGACCGACATGCCGGTGACCGGACTAGTGTGAATAATCGTCGCGACCCGGGTATCGGCGTCAATAACCTTCAAATAATCCTCGACGGTTACTGTGGCACTATCGTTATCGTGAATAGCCGCTCGATATTCCTTATCGGCAATCTTGCCCCAGCGCTTGCTGGCACTGACGGTCGCCGGGTGTTCGAGGGTACTGCCGACAATATTACCACCAGTTGGAGAACCCAAAACAGCAGCACGAACCAGGCGAAATAATAACTCTGTACCACTCTCTCCAATAAATACCGGGCCACTCTTAACACCAAGAAATAACCGCATATCGTCACGCGATTGATTAATCACGCGCACCAGTTCGTGGGAAGCGGGGTTATCGCGCCCCTGGTTGTCCGGGATCGAGGCAAAATGAGTATTGGTCTCCACCACCGACTTCAAGGTGAGTGAACCACCAGCATTTTCGAAAAATATACGCTCACCCTGATAAGGACAGGTATCGACGTGGCAAAATCGCTCTCGAACCTGCCTCATTAATTCTTTTTCAAACATTAAGGTACCTACTGGTTATATGGTTGGGCCGTTGGAATTCAGCGATGCTAGCATTCGGTGAAAGAAAATTGAATCAATTCCCATTTTTTTAATCAAATTCCAGGTCAGGTCTCTTTCACTAATACCACCGGGAGAATCTCATGCAACTCGAATGGTTAAAGAAAAATCGAATTCTGGTACTTTTATCGCTACTGTTAGGTGCTGTGACTATCCAGTACAGTGCCAATGCTATCTCGAAAAATGGTTTCGATATCTCAAATGCGGTTATCCCACAGGGACAAATTTTGCCTGGAGGACCACCGAAGGATGGCATTCCTGCCATATCCGACCCGAAACTGATTCTGGCCAGTCAGGTGGATTATCTCGCCGATAAAGATCGAATTGTAGGTATAGAAATAGACGGCATAGCCAAAGCCTACCCGATCTCGATTCTGAACTGGCACGAAATCGTCAACGATAAAATTAATGGCCAAAGTTACGCCATCACCTATTGCCCACTGTGTGGCACCGCCGTGGCCTTCGATGCCAACATCGAAGGTAGCGTGACTGAATTTGGCGTTTCCGGCCTGCTGTACAACAGCGATGTCCTGCTTTACGACCGCAATACCGAGTCTCTGTGGTCGCAGATTTCCAGTAGCTCGATCTCCGGCGAAATGGTTGGTAAAAAATTGAAAAGAATCCCAATCAGCCATACCACCTGGCAAGCCTGGCAACAAAAACATCCAGATACACTGGTACTTTCTGACGAGACCGGCTTTTCCCGGGACTACGCACGCGATCCTTATGCAGGTTACGAGCAGTCAAGCACGTTATATTTTCAGGTCAATAATCGCGCTCCGAGCAGCTATCACCCCAAGGAACTGGTGGTCGGCGTTGAGTTTGGGGGTGTTTACAAGGCTTACCCTTTCGTAGAGCTGGAGAAAAATTCTCGCGCAAGTTTTGCTGATAGCGTTAATGGTACTAATATTACCATTCATTGGGACGAACAAAACCGTGCTGTCACCATTACCGACGAATCCAACAAAGAAATTGCCGGGATTCAGGGCTTCTGGTTTGCCTGGTTTGCGTTTCATCCGGATACCGAAGTGTTCCGTGCAGGACAGATTTAGAGTCGCCAAAATACCTGTTCAGCAAGGATTAAACACTACTTGTTCATCATACCCTCTCGCCGTCAGCATGTTTATGTGACAAAATATTTCTATTTTCTGGATCGCCTTGTTTTACCTGCGCCAATTAATTTTCGCGGGCCTGATCTCCGGCCTGCTACCGACCAGCTTATTCGCCAGCGAAGATTGGGGGCTTTGTCGTATCCCGGCTTATGATCATGTCCAAACCCGGAATGACACCCTCGCCAGCACCGAAGTCGAAGCCGACCGGGTATTACGCGATGAAAACAACTTTTTAAATTTCAGTGGCAATGTTCGCCTGATACGTGGCGATCAAACCATCAACGCTGACCAGCTTATTTATGACGAAGATAACGAGCAGCTAGAGGCCAGCGGTTCGGTTGTTTTCGAAAAACCGGATTACAGGCTAAGCGCAGAACACCTGACGCTCGATCAAAAAACAGATAGTGCCGAAATCGATGCCTCCGAATTCGAAATGCGCGGGCGCCATGGTCGAGGCAGTGCGAGCAAAATAGAAATATTCGACCAGTCACGCAGCCGCTTCAGCGAAATCCTCTATACCGCCTGTGATCCGGAAAACCGCGACTGGCACTTCACTGGTGACCAGCTCGAAATCGACGACGAGCGTGGCCTGGGTACCGCTCGCCATGCCACCATTTACTTCCAGAATATCCCGTTCTTTTATCTGCCTTATTTTCAGTTCCCTATCGACGACCGTCGCATGTCGGGCGTATTAACGCCGACTTTTAGCGTCTCTGATGCCGACAATAGTCATATCGTTTTTCCCGTTTACTGGAATATTGCACCCAATGTCGATACCACTTTCAAACCTGCCTGGTATGCCGACCGCGGGCTGTTATATAACAGTGAGCATCGCTATCTATTTCAGCACAATCGCGGCCAGATCGATTATACCCATCTGGATGACGATCTTACCGGCGATAACCGCTGGTTTAAGCGCTGGCAACACCAGTCCTACCCAGGTTTTAAATTAAGCGGCGACTTGCTTTTACAGGAGGTTTCGGACGACGCCTATTTCAATGATTTTAACAACCTGGTGGCGGGAACCGATGAAATAAACCATCTCGACAGACACCTCGAGTTAACCCATGCTGGCGCATCCTGGCGGACATCATTACTCTGGCAAAACTATCAGACAGTCGACAGTAGTATAGCGATAGCAAGCCGCCCCTACCATCGTCTGCCGCGCCTAACGTTTAATAGCCGCTTTCAACCCTGGGAGAATGGCCTGCAGTTCGAAATGCAAAATGAGCTGGTTAGATTTAAGCGAGAGTCGAGTATCAACGGTAGCCGGGCTCATCTGCTACCCAGCTTGAGTTGGACGAGTAATGAGAGCTGGTATTTTTTCAAACCGCAATTGCAATTCGCTTTCACCGAGTATGTGCTGGACAACAATACACTCGGAAGTGATTCGATTGAGCGAGGTCTGCCGATTGCGAGTCTGGATAGTGGATTATTCTTCGAGCGTATCACCGGATCAAATGACGACTGGCTACAAACCCTCGAACCCAGGCTATATTTCGCGCATATTCCTTATGAGGATCAAACTGAAATCCCTGACTTTGATGCCTCGCTACGACCTGAAACCTATAATAATTTTTTCCGCCCTAACCGATTTAGCGGGGTTGATCGTCTTGGTGATACCGACCAGGTCAGCTTCGGCCTGGGCTCACGAATTTATGCCAACGATAGCGGAAGGAGCCTGCTCTATGCCCGCATAGCCCAGGTATTTTATGCTGACGATCGACTTGTCAGTCTGAATGGCGTTATCGATGACCGTAAGCGCTCTAATATAATCACCGAAATTGACATCAATCCGACACCTGACCTAAAAATAGGTACCGATCTGATCTATGACGAAGCAGTCGACGAGTTTACCAAACGCGAAATATCCATCAACTGGGCAAAGAACGGCTATGCCGCCAATTTCGAGTATTTTTTTAAGGATACCGAACTCGAACAATCGGCGGTTTCGGTAGTCTATCCGGTCAACGAACGCTGGATGCTAATCGCCAAATACCATGAATCATTACTATTTGATAAACCAGTCGAAAATTTATTCGGCATTAGCTATGAATCTTGCTGCTGGGGCCTTAAAATACTCGCCAGCCAGGTTAGTGACGACAATTTCGTTGAAACCGACTCAGCCCTGTTTTTCGAATTGACACTAAAGGGATTAACTCAGGCCGGTAAAGATGTCGACACCCATTTAAGACAGGCGATACCAGGTTACCAGTCCCGCTTTTAAACTACCGCATATCAATGAAATTATTAACCATAATCGTATTAACCCTGTTCGGACTTAGCGTGAACGTCGAGGCTGAACAAGAATCGATCGACGCAATTATTGCGATTGTCCAGGACGATGTCATCACCAAACGCGAACTCGAAGCCCGTAAGACGTTAATCATTACTGAATTTACTCGGTCCGGGCGCAAACTACCCGATGACGAGACGCTACATCGACAGGTATTGGAAGCGATGATTAACGATTCGATTCTAATGCAGGAAGCCAAACGACGAGGGCTGAAAATCACCGATGGTCAGCTCAATCAGGCCATGCAAAGAATTTCCCGTGATAACCAGATGGATTTGACTCAATTTCGGCAGGTCTTGATTGCCGAGGGTATCGACTACGAAAAATACAGGGAAACTATTCGCAAAGATTTAACCCTCAATGCACTCAGACGCCAGTACACGGCTCGGTCCGCAACCATTAGCGACGAAGAGGTCGAAGACTTTATCAACCGTAACGACGATGGTATCGAGTACGAATACAAACTGGCCCATATTCTCATCACTCTGCCAGACGCTGCTACGCCTGAGCAAGTCGCTGAGGCGAAGGCTCTATCAACCGAAATACTCGAAAAACTTAACGCCGGCGCGGTATTCGATCAGCTTGCGAATCAATACTCGGTTGGTTCCACCGCGCTTAGTGGTGGTGATTTGGGCTGGCGCAAAAAAGCCGAAATCCCGGGGTTATTCACCGACGCTGTTCTGGGCATGGAGCCGGGTGAATACGCTGGCCCTTTGCGCAGTGCTAGCGGTTACCATATTGTCTTTCTCAGCGCTCGGAAAGATGCACAACAGGTACTGTCTACCCAGGTAAGGTCGCGGCATATATTATTGCGCCCTAACGAACTGCTAAGCGATGAAGAAGCTGAGGCCCGTTTACTGGAGTTGCGCCAAAGAGTGCTCGCTGGTGAGGACTTTGCTCGACTGGCTCAGCTCTATTCGGTTGATTATGGCAGCGGCACCGAAGGTGGTGATATCGGCTGGATGGAAAAAGGCGATACTGTAAGAGAATATCAGGAAATGACAGACCGCCTCGAACCCGGACAAATCAGCCCACCTTTCAAAAGTCAGTTTGGATGGCACATAGTCGAGGTAACCGGACGCCGAACCATCGATGAAACAGCCGACAGTAAACGCGAAAAAATCTATTCTCAACTGCTGGAGCAAAAACAGCGCGAGGTCTTCGGTATCTGGCAACAAAGGTTGCGCGATGAAGCCTACGTCGTACTTCTGGATGCCTGAGCGGGAAAATCCTATCGCGATTACCTCTGGCGAGCCGGCAGGGATCGGTCCAGATATAATCGTCGGCCTCAATCCCGGGCGATTCAATGCCCGTCTAGTCGTCATTGGCGATCGGGATCTAATCGAATCGCGCGCAGACTCGCTTGGTTCACACCTGCAATTTATACCCTACCAGACCGGGCAGCGGTCCTCCGGTGACACTCAGATCGAAATATTACATATACCGCTTTCTAAAAACAGCGAAGCTGGCAAACTCGATCCAGCCAATGCAACGTATGTACTGAATACGTTGCAACGCGCCTGCCAGGGCTGCCTGGAGAATGAATTCGACGCCATGGTGACCGCACCGATTCAGAAAGATATTATCAACAGAGCGGGGGTTACATTTACCGGTCACACCGAGTATTTAGCCGATCTTTGTGGTGTCGAGAATCCGGTTATGTTACTTGCTGCCGACCAGCTTAGAGTGGCACTAGTCACTACCCACCTACCGCTACGCGAGGTAGCAGATAGTATTAACAAGGACTTAATAAGCAGTATCGCGAGTATAATCGACAATGATTTACGCCAGCGCTTTGGCCTGGAAAAACCGCATATAAAGGTTTGTGGTCTTAATCCGCATGCTGGAGAAGGTGGTTACCTCGGTCGCGAAGAAATAGAAATTATCGAACCTGCTATCGATTACCTAAAACAGCAAGGTCTCAATATCAGCGGCCCCTATCCTGCTGATACTCTGTTCACGCCACGTGCGTTAAGCGATGCCGACGTAGTACTGGCGATGTACCACGACCAGGGTTTACCGGTACTGAAACACGCAGGCTTCCACCGCGCGATCAATACAACCCTTGGTTTACCGATTATTAGAACCTCGGTCGATCACGGTACCGCTCTAGAGCTTGCGGGCAGCGGTAGTGCCGACCCCGGCAGTTTATATGCGGCAATTGAATCGGCTATTTTGCAGTCGAAACATAAAAAGGGATTGTATAAATAGTAGGCCGACCGATCTCTTTGCCACTTCCCCGATACCGGCCCAGTCAGCAAAAAAAGGTTTTCCACTTTATACAACAAAGTAATTTACTTTATTACGCCCCTCGCTCTTGGAGCTATACATGGCACTATCAGCCTGTTTGAGTAGTTCATCGACGGTTGTCATCCTGTTAGAGAATAACGTTACACCTATGCTGGATGTCACCCTCAGGCTTTTCCCCTCAAGCTCATAGGGCATCGCCAATGACCGATGAATTCTATCCACCATCATCCCGACCTGTTCAGATGCAGTCTGTTGTTTTTCAGCATTTAAATTCGGCATCATTACGACGAATTCATCCCCACCCATGCGTGCTACAGTATCCACCTCCCGTACCGAATTTAGTAGACGCTCAGCAGTCTGACGGAGCAGTTCATCACCTGCGGCATGCCCCAGAGTGTCGTTAATTTCTTTGAAGCGATCAAGGTCGAGGAATAGTAGAGCCCCAAACTTCTGATGACGTTTGGCAACAGCAATTTCCTGATGGAGACGATCTCGCAGTAGATATCGGTTGGGTAAACCGGTTAGAGCATCGTGGAATGCCATGTGCGCGATCCTGGTTTCGGCCCGCTTACGCTCGGTAATATCCCGCGCTTCACAAAGAATCTGAGCGACACTGCCCTGCTCATCTATTATCGGTTTTAGAGAGACATCCAGGGTCAATTCCCCGTCATGATGATTTTCAATCCCCAGTTCCAGCCTGTCAAAACCTCCTGCAGCCACCCTGGCAACTGCTTCACGCAGTAGCTCCCGCTGTTCAGAATTGTCTGTCCACAGTGGTACTTCCCAGATATATTGTCCGATATCTGTTTGTTCTGTGCCGGCCATCATATCCCTCACAGTCTGGTTGATATCGACAATCCTCCCATCTACTTCCAGCAGAAACAACAGCTGGAAGGCCTGATCAAACACTGCCCGAAAACGGCGTTCGATTTCCAGTTTTTCGCGTTTGAGGCGCTGTTGATTATTAAAACGCTTCAGACTCTTCAACAGTTCCGACGGTTCCAGCGGTTTGTACAGGTAGTCGTCCGCTCCGGTATGAATTGCTTTCACTGCATGCTCCGCATCCCGATAGGCAGTCATCACAATACAGACAATATCCGGTAATGCTTTTTTGAATATTGGGATAAGATCCAGGCCATTGTCCTGGCCCAGTTTGACATCGATCAGAGCAATATCGGGGTGAAAATCAGCAGCAGCCTGCTGCGCTGCCTCTGCAGTTGATGCAGTCTTCAACTGGTAGATTTCTTCCAGCTCAAGCACGGTGCTCAGCGCACTCAGAATATCCGGGGCATCATCTACTATCAGGACTCGAATCTTAGCTGGCTGAATATCGGGTGGATAATTATTCATTTAGTCCCTCTCTGCTTAGTCATTTCACTCACCTTCTGCGGCAACCATAA
>JAOUJX010000084.1 GCA_029882955.1 Gammaproteobacteria bacterium | reverse complement strand
CCTGGAAATTGACGTCGTGTTATTTAATCATGCCTTATCACCTTCACAGGAACGAAATCTCGAACAGCACTTGCAGTGTCGAGTGCTCGATCGTACCGGCTTAATTCTGGATATATTTGCACAGCGTGCGCAAAGCTTCGAAGGCAAGCTTCAGGTCGAGCTCGCGCAGTTGAAGCACCTCTCAACTCGCCTCGTGCGTGGCTGGACGCATCTCGAGCGTCAAAAAGGCGGTATCGGTTTACGTGGTCCGGGTGAAACTCAGCTTGAGACGGATCGGCGTTTACTCGGCAAACGTATTAAATATTTGAACAACCGGCTTGCCAAGGTTGCGCGGCAACGCGACCAGAGCAGGCAGGCGCGTAAGAAGGCCGAAATTCCGAGTGTTTCACTGGTAGGCTACACTAATGCCGGAAAATCGACACTGTTCAATGCCTTAACCTCCGCTTCCGCCTATACAGCCGACCAACTTTTCGCGACCCTCGATCCGACGCTTCGCAAGCTTCCACTCGATGATTACCAGTCGATCATTCTTGCCGATACGGTTGGTTTCGTTCGTCATTTACCGCACGACCTGATCGCCGCTTTTCGCGCCACTCTGGTAGAAACCCGGGAGGCCGATCTGATTCTGCATGTGGTGGATTGTGCTGATGATAGTCGACAGGAGAAAATCGAGGCAGTTAACCGCGTACTTGACCAGGTTGGAGCGGGCGATATTCCGCAACTGATCATCTATAACAAAATCGATCTACCCGAATATGCAGCCAGAGTCGACCGGGACGAAGACAGTGAGTCCTGGCGGGTCTGGTTATCAGCCCATACGGGAGAAGGTTTTGATGGGCTACTCTCGGTGTTGAAAGAACGCTTCAGCGAAGAAAGAATTCACTGCCAGCTTTCTTTACAGGCAAACCAGGGGAATGTTCGTGCTTTTCTATTTAAAGAAGGCGTGATTGACGATGAAAAATACGAGACAAATGGTGATTTTATCTTGAATTTGACTATTTCACCTCCACTTATAAAGAGGTTGTACCGTAAATTCGAGCTTTCTCAAGATCGATTCGTTATGCAGGCAGATACACTTGCAGGAGCTGCATGATAGCTATTACAATCCGCACTCTTTGAGTGTATTCCATTCAATATAACCTGATTTACTAAAATTTGGAGAATACCTATGCCCTGGAATGAACCGGGTAAAGACAAAGATCCCTGGGGGCAAAAGAATAATGATGGTCCCCCTGACCTGGATGAATTGTTTAATAATTTAAAGAAGAAATTTGGCGGTGCGCTCGGCGGTGGTGGCAAGGGCAATGGTTCAGGTATGCCTTCCGGACCAGGAAACCTTTCGGGAATTGTCGGGTTTATTGTCGTTGCGGCGTTAATCGTCTGGGCATTGACGGGTATTTATATCGTTGATGAAGGTTGGCGAGGTGTCGAAACCCGATTCGGTGCCAAGACTAATGTGACCCAGGCTGGTCCACACTGGCATCTTCCCTATCCAATAGAAGATGTCGAGCTGATCAATGTTTCCGACATTCGTACTTCCAGAAACAATTCAAAAATGCTGACTAGCGATGAAAATATAGTCGTTATGAGCATCGAGATTCAGTACAACGTTAAGGATGCCCAGGATTTCGCTTTTAATGTCCGTGATCCGGATTTGACCTTACAGCAAACCTCTGAAACTGCGATCCGCGAAGTAGTGGGTAACAATGATATGGACTTGATTATTACTGAAGGCCGCGCAGTTGTTGGTAGCGAAACCAAGGCGATTATGCAACAGATTCTTGATAATTATGGCACCGGAATTAACGTGGTGACTGTCAATATGGACGAGGCGCAACCACCGGAAGAAGTACAGGATGCTTTCAATGATGCCATCAAGGCGAGAGAGGACGAGCAGCGTATTATCAACGAAGCCAATGCCTATCGTAACGGCGTCGTACCGCAGGCTCGTGGCGAGGGCGAAGGATTACTCGAACAGGCCGCAGCCTACAAGACTCGAGTGGTAAAATCTGCTCAGGGTGAAACCAGTCGTTTTGATCAATTGCTGGCGCAATATCAACTTGCCCCGGAAGTCACCCGCGAACGTTTATATATCGACACACTAGAAAGTGTTTTATCGCGTTCTGCCAAGGTGATGATTGATATCGAAAACGGTAACAATCTAATGTTCCTGCCACTCGAGCAATTGCTTTCAGGAAGCGGTGGTTTGAATACCTCGCCCGCGCAGCGTATGCCGGGAAGTACTACCGACGGCGGAACGCTAACCGATGAGTTCAACAATAATGTCAATCGCTCCAGAAGTCGGGAGACACGTCAATGAACAGTTTAAGATTTAGTTTAGTAGTACTCGTCCTGGCTGGCGCAGTAGTCTCAATGTCGACCTTTATCGTTCATGAGCGAGAGCTGGCGATCAAGTTCAAGCTGGGTGAAATTGTCGAGTCCGATTACGACCCCGGCATTTATTTTCAGATTCCAATCATCAATAACGTACGTAAATTCGATAGTCGGATTTTGACTATGGATACGCCATCGGAGCGATTTCTCACGGCGGAAAAGAAAAACGTCATTGTTAATTCGTTTGTCAAATGGCAAATAACAAATCCTAAAACCTTTTACACCGCGACGGCCGGTGACGAGCGTCAGGCGATTGCACGTATGGTGTCAATCATCAACAATGAACTCAAGGGGCAGATCGCATCAAAAACAATGCGTGAAGTTATCTCCGGGGAACGAGCTACGATTATGCAGCAAGTAACTGATAACGCCGGTGTTAAAATACAGGATCTGGGAATACAACTGATTGATGTGCGGATCAAAAAAGTCGAATTACCGGAAGAAGTCAGCAATACGGTATATCGGCGTATGGCCACCGAACGTCAAACTGTTGCCAGAGAGTTTCGCTCTAGAGGTGAGGAAAAGGCTAAACAGATACGAGCCAATGCCGACCGTCAGCGTGAAGAAATTCTCGCCGAAGCTTATCGCAAGTCTGAGGAAATAAGAGGTGAGGGCGATGCGTTATCAGCTAAAACCTATGCTGATTCATTCAACCAGGATAAGGACTTCTACTCTTTTTATCGTAGTTTGAAGGCATATGAAACGAGTTTTGGTAATAGCGGTGATATAATTGTATTGAGTCCTGAATCTGACTTTTTTAAGTTTTTTAAAGACTCCGGGTCACGCTAGACTCGATCCCGGGAATATCATTAAATAGAACGGGCGGTACTTAACGCCCGTTTTTCTGCGAGAGATACAGTGGACTGGAAAGATTTGCTTACCGCATTGGCACTGGTGATGGTGGTCGAAGGGATTATTCCTTTTGTCAGTCCGCAAGGCTATAAAAACACGATGCAACAGTTACTGGCTATGCCGAATAATTCGTTACGTTATGTGGGCCTGGGGCTGATGCTGGTCGGTTTGATTTCTCTGTTTCTGGTTCGATAAACTTGAATGAATAACCATAATCCTTCTAAAAATCGCTGGATTTTGCCCGATGGTGTGCAGGAAATGCTGCCACCCGATGCCCAGGCAGTCGAAAATCTGCGTCGTAAGATTCTGCAAACTTATTCAAACTGGGGCTATGATCTAGTGATGCCAGCGATGATCGAATATATCGACTCGTTGCTTACTGGTACTGCCCATTCACTCGATCTAAAAACATTCGCCCTGGTAGACCAGTTGTCTGGAAAACAAATGGGTGTACGGTCAGATATGACTCCTCAGGTAGCCCGGATCGATGCTCACCTGCTGGCCGACTCTGAGCGTAGGCAAAGAGTGACACGTTTGTGTTACTGCGGACACCTGTTGCATGCTCAGGGTGACGGTATTACTTCTAGCAGAACGCCAATGCAAATTGGTGCCGAGATCTTCGGCAATGACACTATTGCCGCCGATGTCGAAGTAGTCAGCCTGATGATAACTACCCTGCATACTGCCGGGCTCGACAGTATATCTATCGATATTGGGCACGTTGGTATATTTCGGAACCTGGTACAGAATACGCATCTCGATAGCGACCAGGAAAATCTTCTGTTTGATATTTTGCAGCGCAAGTCTGTGCCTGAACTGAAGACGTATCTACAACAATTACCTCTAGACGATGAATTGCGCGATCAATTCTGTCAGTTGGCCTTATTAAATGGCGATGTGTCGATTCTCGACGAAGCTCGTAAGGTATACGCGGGTTGTGGAGATGTATTATTACACTCGCTCGACCACGTGCAGGCAGTTGTCGAAAGCTTACAAAATAAATTCCCGGACACCCTGATACATTGTGACCTGTCTGAATTACGCGGTTACGACTATCACACTGGTCTGGTGTTTTCGGCCTTTTTACCCGGCCAGGGCAAGGAAATCGCGCGGGGTGGACGCTATGACGATGTGGGCGAAGTCTTTGGCAATGCCCGACCCGCCACCGGATTCAGTGCCGATTTGCTCAATCTGTATCAATTATCAGGCCAATCAGGTGTAACGGAACCGGCGATTCTAGCGCCAAATGTTGACGATGCGGAGCTAGAGATCCTGATAAAAGATTTACGAAAAAACAATCAACGCGTTATTGTCGATTTAACTGACGGTGCCTGCACTGCCAGAGATCAACAGTGTAATAAAGTACTGACCCGCCAGAACGATGGCTGGGTCATAACTCAGGTATAGGTATTTCATGGCTAATTCAGTAGTAGTAATCGGTACCCAATGGGGTGATGAAGGTAAAGGCAAAATTGTTGACTTACTCACCGATCAGGCTCATGCGGTGGTGCGTTTCCAGGGTGGACATAACGCAGGCCATACTCTGGTTATCGATGGTGAGAAAACCGTTCTGCATTTAATACCTTCGGGTGTTTTACGTGAACATGTTAAATGTCTCATTGGTAATGGCGTCGTGCTTTCCCCCGAAGCCCTGTTGAAAGAAATCGGAGAGCTCGAAGCAAACGGTATTCCGGCACGGGAACGCATCGTCATCAGCGAATCCTGTCCATTGATTTTACCCTACCATATTGCCCTCGATCAGGCGCGTGAACTGGCCCGTGGTAAAAAGGCTATCGGCACCACAGGGCGTGGGATCGGCCCCTGTTACGAAGATAAGGTAGCGCGACGTGGCATACGTCTCGGTGAATTAATGGATGCCGATGTATTTGCAGAAAGACTTCGCGAAGTGCTTGATTATCATAACTTCGTCCTCGAACACTACTTCAAGGTAGACCCGGTAGATTATCAACAGGTTCTGGATGAAGCGCTATCTCAGGCTGAAGAAATTCGTAGTATGGTCGGTGACGTCCCCGGTATATTGCACGACTTGAGAGAGCAGGGTGAGCGTATTATGTTTGAAGGTGCACAGGGTGCGTTGCTCGATATCGATCACGGTACCTATCCTTATGTGACTTCGTCAAACACCACGGCGGGCGGCGCTGCAGCTGGTTCAGGGCTTGGCCCATGCGACCTGGAATATATCCTCGGTATTGTCAAAGCTTATACCACCCGCGTTGGCGCAGGACCTTTCCCGACTGAACTCGAGGATGCCAGTGGACAACACATGGGTGAACGCGGCCATGAGTTTGGGGCGACCACGGGGCGTAAACGTCGCTGCGGCTGGCTCGATATGGTGTCGTTGAAACGTTCACTTAAAATTAATTCTGTCACCGGCCTTTGTATCACTAAACTGGACGTGCTGGATGGTCTGGAAACTTTAAAAATTGCAGTGGCCTACAATTACAGAGGTCAGCAGGTATACGTACCGCCTGCCGGAGCCGATAATTTCGAAGCCTGCGAGCCGGTTTATATAGAAATGCCGGGTTGGCAGGATTCAACTGTAGGTGCAAGGTCTTACGCTGATTTGCCGGCTGCGGCAACTGCCTATTTAGACAAGATAGCGGAGTTGTCGGGTGTCCCTATCGATATTATTTCAACGGGTCCTGATCGTGAAGAAACTATCGTATTGAGGCATCCGTTTGCTTAGAAACGGTATTAGGAGAAGAAATTACTGGCAAATCTGAGAATTTCGACAACAATCTTATAGCGTTAAGGTTAGGTGATTTCAGACAGGTAAAGAGCAATTATGACGAAAACAGCTTGGAGGGGGAAATATCTTGGCCCACTGATTTTATTGCTGATCGGTATTAATTCTGCTCATGCGGGTTTTTGGCAGGCTGATAACACAGCGAATCGACTGGCTTCTGGTAGTAACGCCATGGGACTTAGCTTTATTGCTGATGAACAGGGATTGCGTGACTTCCTGGGTAGGGTGCCTGCGGAAACATCGGGTCAAAGTCTGGAAATTGAATTGCCTATGCCGGATGGGAGTTTGGCGCGGTATGGGATTGTTGAGTACAGTATGATGGAAGCTGGACTTGCCGAGAAGTATCCAGATATAAAAACTTTTAAAGTCTATGGAATCGACTATCCAGGAGCCTCGGGTCGAGTCGATATTTCTTCAAAAGGATTCCGGGGAATGTTGCACACCTCCCAGGGACGTGTGTTTATTGACCCGGACCAGGGAAGTTCAAGCTCAAATCGATATATGTCGCGTTCAGCAGGGGCTGAATCTACAGGAGGGACTTTTCAGTGCAGCACCAGCCAACTGGTTGAAAATAAATCGACTCTAACGGCAACGACAGATAGTCTGGCATATCGCACCACAGCATACCGAACATCAGGTTTTATTAGTACTTACCGACTGGCGGTATCGGCTACCAGGCATTACGTAGACGCCGTCGGGACGAGTAAAGCGGAAGCAATGGCAGAAATTATCAACGCTATTAATCGGGTAAACGAAATATATGAACGCGATCTAAGTATCAGGTTACTTATAGTAGCTAGTAATGACCAGTTAATTGACGATACGGGCACGGTTAACCCAGACTTTTATGATGCTTACGGTAACGAGAAAGACGGGGCCTCTCTGCTTAACGTAAATCAGGACTGGATAGATACGAAGATTACTAGTGGTAATTATGATGTAGGGCATATATTCACTACAGGTGGTGGTGGGGTTGCTGGTCTTGGTGTGGTTTGTAATTCTAGCGTTAAAGCCAGGGGAGTGACCGGACTGCCTGGTTCGTACTTGAAGAGTGATATGTTTTATATCGATTTTCTTTCTCACGAAATTGGCCATCAGTTTGGTGCAGAACATAGCTTCAACGGTACTACCGGGGGGTGCTTTGGTAATAGAAGTCCACTACCGAGTCATTTTGAACCAGGTAGTGGTTCTACAATAATGGCTTACGCTGGAACCTGTGGAGCGGAGAATATTCAGCTAAATAGTAATGCTACTTTTCATGCGGGATCTATTAGTCAGATAGATACTTTTGTATCGTCTGGAGGCGGCGCGAGCTGTAGGTCTAACCTCGCGGTATCAAATACCGACCCTTCAGCCAATGCCAATGCCAATTCTATTACTAACTTCACTATTCCTCAAAATACTGCGTTCCAATTAGTAGGCAGTGGAACCGATAGCGATCTAGTGGGCGATACCCTGAGTTACCAGTGGGATCAGATGGATACGGGAACCGCCACCGATTGCCTTACACTAGGGCAAGATTTAAACGACAATGCGTTGTTTAGAAGTTACGAACCCCGACCCTCAGGAGAAAGAGATTTCCCTGCTCTAGGAACCCAGCTCCATAACCTTGATGATCCGAGCGAAGTATTACCCTCCACAGCCAGATCCCTGAATTTCCGACTAACTGTTCGCGATGGCAATAGCGGCCAGGCGACAGATAATATCACCTTGAATGTTGATAGCGGGTCAGGCCCATTTCGGATCACATCCCATACCACGAGTCAGTCTATACACGAAAGTGATAATACAGATACCCTCAGATGGGATGTTGCCGGTACTGATGTAGCGCCTGTAAATTGCCCAAACGTCGATATTGATTTATTAACGTTTTCAGCCGATCACAGCAGTTATTCGGTCAATCCTCTAAAAACTGCTACTCCCAACGATGGTTACGAACTAATTTCCCTGTTGGGTATTTTTAACGCGTCAATTGCCAGATATAGAATAAGATGTAGCAACAACTTCTTTTATGATATTTCGGATGCCGACTTAGTGTTTGTTGGTAGTTCAGGAAGCTTTCCTACAACAGGTAATAGCACTGAATTCAATACAGAAGGACAGAATGCTTTTGATGCCTCTGCTGGAACCTGCACTGTGACTACGGGTGGAACGAATGGCTTTGGAGGTGGAGGCGGAAGTGGCGGAGGCGGCTCTCTTAATTTCAGTTGGCTATTTGCTTTACTCGGCCTGATGATATCTCAAACCCGATTAGCCAGGGTAACATCACAGTACCGAATCAAGGCCTACACTCAGTCTTAATAATAGCATTATACTTAAGCGCATAACTTCGAGCTTTTTGCATTAGCCGCAAATGCTCGTCACTGCGAACCACATCGGATATGCCATCGATTAATTGCACGCCGCATTTCTCTTCGTATCTGCGGGTGTCTTCCTTCTCCACTCCCGGGATATTAACGCTGCGCATCGCCATTCCCAGCAGTCGCAGGTCACCTATCTTGATAGCCTGTTGAGCGTCATTTTGAGGATCGGCAGCATCCAGCCATTGTAACTTCTGCACATAGGGGTCTAGCGCTTTGGAGCTGGTGCTACAGCCGGCGAGCAATATGAATAGAGAGGTTGTGAGCAGAAAGTATTTCATGGATTTTTTTTGTCTGCGAGTTTTACTGGCGCGATAATGCCATAAAAATAACTGGCTGTAACTTGGCTTTTTGGATTAACTGGAAAAATTTGGAGGCTAAAGGTTTCTGTTGGCTAAAGAGCCGGTAGACTCAGACTAAGTGCAGGCCAGTAAGTGATGATCAGGACGGCTACCAGTAATATTAGAAAAAACGGTATGGTGGCTTTATATAGCGTCATTACCGGCTTATCAAATCGATAACTGGCGATGAACAGGTTCATGCCAACGGGTGGTGTGAAATACCCCAGTTGCATATTGGCCAGAAAAATAATTCCCAGATGAACTGGATGAATATCGTAACCGATGGCAATCGGTAAAATTATGGGTACGAAGATAACCAGTGCGGAGAAAATATCGAGCATCATGCCGAGCACCAGTAAAAACAGATTGAGTAATATCAAAAAGGTAAGCCGGTCACCGATGTGCTGTTGAGTCCATTCGAATAGCCGGGTCGGAATTTCGGCGTCGATGAGGTAATTGGTAGATGCCAGGGATACCCCGATAATTATCATAATACCGCCAACCAACACCATCGAATCACGCATGATTACGGGTAAGTTTTTGAGTGTGATTTCACGCAGGATAAAAACTTCGACGATGAGTACATAGAGGGCCGTCACTGCAGCTGCCTCGGATACCGCAAAGTAGCCGCCGTAAATACCGCCGAGTATCAGGATTGGCAGAGGGATCTCCCACTTCGCTGCCAGTAGGGCCGCTAGCGCCACTCTTCGATCAAATTTTTCATGTTGGCTCGAAATACCGGGCTGCATCATGCTGTAAATCGCCAGCATCACTAACATTAACAGGCCGGGGAAAATACCGGCAAGAAACAATTGATCAATGCCTACCGGTTCTTCGAGACTCATTTGCTGGGCGACGACTCCATACAATATTAATGGTAATGAGGGGGCGAACAATAGTCCGAGGCTGCCCGAACTGGTTAGCAGGCCTAGATTAAATTTCTCGTTATATCCCGACTGTTTGAGTGCGGGATAAAGCAAAGCACCGAGCGCAATAATGGTGATTCCGGAGGCCCCGGTAAACGCGGTAAACATCGCGCAGGCAAAGATTGCGACGATTGCCAGACCGCCCGGCATCCAGCCCAACAGGCTATTGCTGATGTTCAACAGGCGGGTAGAGGCCTGGCTTTCGCCAAGCAGGTAGCCGGCAAAAGTAAATAGTGGGATTGCTACCAGTACCGACATATCTGCAAGCCGATAAATTTCGATACTGATGACCGAGAGATCGACCTCCTCGCTATAGAATCCCAACATAGCACTGGCTGCTATCACCACAAACAGGGGCGTTCGTAATAATGCCAGGATTAATAATAAAGGGGTGGTGAGACTCATGAATCAGATGCAGCTTGCGTGTTATGTCGTTTCTGGAAATGCCAGCCAGCATAGATCGACTGGATAAAAAATCGTAGACCAATAATTCCGAAAGATATGGGTATGATGATTTCCAGTATCCACGCGGGTACTCCGATGAAACTGGTAATTCCGTCTTCGTAGTCGAGTTGAACCCAGCGCGCGCCGTGCCAGGCGATCACCAGGCAAACCCAGGCGCTGAACTGATCGATGACAAACTGCAGCAACAGGACGGTATTCTGACTGAGCAGGCGAGTTAATACATCGATTTGAATATGTTTGTGTTCTCTGGCTGCCACAGTAGCCCCCAGTAAACCCAGCCACAGGACTATTACTCTGAGCAGTGGGTCGACCCAGACCAGGCCGGTATCGAATAAATTACGCAGGATAATCTGAGTCGATGCCATTACGACTAAACTGCCAAGCAGCAGGACTAACAGGCTATCTTCCAGCCTGTGTAAAGTTTTGATTACCGAAGACACGCTTACTGGATTTTGCGGAAGTCGCTAAGGTGTTTATTGACTTCAGTCAGCATAGCTTTAGAAATAGTGCCTGAATCAACCATGCTCTGTATCGATTTTTCCGATAATGCTTTCCAGCGTTTTAACTCTGCGGCGCCCGGCTTGACGAATTCGATACCCTGATTACGTAAGGCATCACTGGCGCTTTTATTATCTGATCGATTTAGGCTGTCGAGTCGTTTGAATACCTGGTCAATTTCGTCACGCACGATGGCCTGATCAGCAGAAGTGAGTTTATCGAAGGCTTTCTTTTGTATTGCCAGTGTGCCGATGATGTAAGTCAAAGGTGTTTCGGTCATATAACCCATATTGCTGTGCCACTGAAAGGCGATCGCTGCCGTCGGATTGATGGTAACCGTTTCAATGAGCCCGGTTTGCAGCCCGGTAAATACGTCGGAAACTGGCAAAGATACCGGTGATATGCCGAGCGTGCTAAAGGTCGACTGTACCAGCTCATCGCCTTCTGGAATCCAGACTTTGCTTTGGCGAATGGCTTCGAGGTCTACTAACGGTGACTGAGACAATATACGAGCGAATCCGCCTTCCGAAATGCCGAGCAGAACAAATCCGCTATCTTCGATATTATGCTTCAATTGAGTATCGACTCTGGAGCGAACATAATCCACCTCCTCGAACGAGTCGAATAGCATCGGCAGGCTTAACGTCTGGATTTCCGGGTAGACATGCGATAAACCTCCTGATGTAAACGCACCGCCGTGGAGCTGGCCGATTTTAATCTTACGGTGCACGCTCTCGTCATTACCCATGACGCCGCCAGGATAAAATTTAAGTTTGACCCGGCCCTCGGTTTTCTTTTTAATTTCATTAGCACCCTTTTTCATTTCCTTCATCCAGGTAGTACCGGCAGGTGCAAGGGTGGCTATTTTCAGTGTTTTGGCAGCGGCATGCGATGAGACTATCGCTAACACTGCGCTAACGAGTAAAATTTTAAAATAATATTTCATCAATCCTCTCCAGTTGGGATTAATTTGCTAACAGTCTAGCGTTAAAAGTATTCGTTCGATTCGGCTAAAAGTTTAGTGGCTTTTTGCTGGGCGTAAGTATTAATCAGGGTGAAGCCGGGGTAGGCGGCCGTGTCGGCCAATACGGTTCTCAATAATTCATCGTGTAATTCTTTATCGAATATAATGCGCGCATAATATTGCGCCATGAACACATCGACCATTAAATTATGACCGGACGATAGTTCACGTGCGCGTTCGAAGTGCTGACGTCCTTTTTCGGGTTGACCACCCAGACTAGCGGGTAACTGAGTCGCCAGTACTGCCAGATACAAATGGCTACCACCATTGTCAAAGCTGGCATCAAGATCAAGACAACGCTCGAAAATGGCCGTTAATTTTGGTAATTCTGCCAGCGCGTTCCAGTCGGCAGAATTTTGTTGCATCCAGCCTGCCCAGGCGCTGGCAAACCCATAGAGTACGGGTAACTCGTTGCGGGAAACGAGTGCCAGTGTTTCTATAAACTCTGCTGGTTTCGTTGCTAAAGCCTGACATACCCTTTCAATTTCCTGACATAATGCCGATCTGGCATATTTCAGCGAAGTCTCTGACAGGCGTTTTGCCCGGTCTTCGTCGTCGACGAACAAAGTAGTATAGGAAGCATAGAGCTTTGCGCCTGACAGTAGTAGACGTGGATTGTCCGGTTCACCCTCAATCATACTGTCGATCATCAACAAATAGGCGGGCGCTCCGTCTCGCACTGTTTGCAGGTCGTTTTGATTAAGTATGGCCTGTGTCAGGTTCTCGGCCATATCCGAGGTA
>JAOUJX010000433.1 GCA_029882955.1 Gammaproteobacteria bacterium | reverse complement strand
ACAAACAGCACTGGCAATCGCCACCATTCCATTCGGTGTCGAGACAAAAATTGAAGAGACCATCAGACAGCTGATGGCGGGCGCCATGCTGGTACTCAACGATGCCAATGCCGCGCTGGTTGGCGGCCATACCAGCGAAGGTGCGGAACTGGCTTTAGGGTTTTCGGTCAATGGCCTGGTCGATCGCGATCAAATTCTACGTAAAAATGGTATGCAGGCTGGAGACGTTTTAATCCTAACCAAACCTCTGGGTACCGGCACACTGTTGGCCGCGGACATGCAGCAAAAAGCCAAAGGACGCTGGATCGATGCCGCATTAACCTCAATGCTATTATCTAACCGTAGCGCGGCCGAATGCCTGCAAGCACAGGGCGCGACCGCCTGCACCGATGTCACCGGCTTTGGTCTGCTTGGGCACCTGCTGGAAATGACCAGGCCATCTGCAGTCGATGTTGAAATCGATCTGCAATCTTTGCCATTAATCGATGGCGCACAGGAAACCCTGGAAATGGGCATTCTCAGCTCGCTACAGCCAGAGAATCTGCGCCTACGCCACACGATCTCAAACAGAGCCGAAGCAGTACGCAGCCCGCTATACCCTTTGGTGTTTGATCCCCAGACTTCGGGTGGCTTACTTGCCAGTGTAGCGCCCGACAGGGCGAACGACTGTCTGAAAGAATTGCACAGCCTGGGTTATAAACAGGCCAGGATTATTGGTCGTGTTAACACCAGAAATAGCGAGGATGAGTCGATTACTCTGATTCAGTGATCAATAGTCAATCTCGATAACTCCCCGACGGTAATCGGTCGAATCGGCGACCGGATTTTGTAATGCCCTATCTCTTCGACAGTTTTGCCATGGCAATGCGCGAATATCTGACTCACAGCATTGCCACACTGCCTGCCCATGCACGGTCCCATGCCGCAACGGGTAAAAGCCTTGCCCTGGTTTGGCCCCATACAACCGGTTTTGGCGACCTCCTGGATTTCGCCTGATCGAACACCTTCGCAGCGACAGACAATGGTCTGAACCTCCAGCGGCGTCTGGAAATAGTCGAATGGAGGATAGCAGGCATCGAGAAATCGCCTCAGGGTTGAAATTCTATTCATTTTCCCGTGGTAAGACTGCGTTTCCTGTCGGTATCGCAGTTCATCGATGTAACCCAGTTGTCGAGCGACATGCCAGCCAGTCATTTGCCCCGACCATCGGGCCGACTCAGCACCTGTTATGCCTGCACTATCCCCGATAATCGAAATATTACCCTGGCTGCTGAGTCCATTTTCATCGAGCACCGGCTGCCAGTAGGATTGTTGATCATTCCAGCGATGCTCACAACCGGCCGCCATCGCCAGATGACTATTGGGTATGACGCCATCGTGCACCAGTAATAAATCGGTTTCGAGTTCAAAGGTCTTTCCGTTTCGAGAATACTCGATCGACTGCAATCGGTTTTCACCTTTCGCCAGCAGCGAGGTAATTCCATACTGGTGCTCAATATTCGAGTGCCTGATGGTTCGTAACCAGGACATTCCTTTCATTAACGGCCGGGGGTCGGATACCGCGATTCGCAGCAAATCTTTCCAGGCCTTTACCGGTATCGAGCGTGACCCGGTATCGAGCAACACAGCCGAGTCGATCCCACAGGCAATCAACTGGCGGGTGAACAGGTAAACCAGTGGTCCGCTGCCGACGATGACCGGGCGAGAGTCGGGCACCAGCGCCGAGTCCTTGAACAGGGTTTGCGCGGCACCGACGGTCATCACACCGGGTAGCGTCCAGCCGGGAAAGGGCGTGGGCCTTTCCATCGCCCCGGTGGCCAGAATAATATGCTTTGGGTAGAGAATTTCGGACTTACCCTGTTGCAGCAACCCGATACTGAGAACATCTGACTCGATAGAGATATCCCAAACTGTACTGCCTGCAGATAGCTCGACTCCCGACCCCGGTAATAATCCGGTGATCTTGCGTCCTTCTGAATAATCTGAACCATATAGACCGAGCATTCCGGGTCGCTGGTCGAACACTTTATCGACTGCGCGGTAAATCTGCCCACCCGGAGCAGGCTGCTCATCAACCACGCGCACCCTGAGCCCCGCTGCATCGAGTGCCAATGCCGCAGAAAGTCCGGCCGGACCTGCGCCGACAATGACAACTTCAGGACTGGTCGCCACTGCCGCCTCCTCTTAAACCTCTTTGCATTCGAATCTTCATTCCATTCCGCACGCGATACTGGCAGGCCTGTAAATTGGGTCTACCATCGATCTCGACCAGGCACTCGAAGCAGTTACCGATCATGCAATAAGGCCCGCGTAATTCATTTGATCGTTCAATCTGACGGAAGGCTTTCACGCCTTCGGCCAGCAGTGCGGCGGCTACCGAATCACCCGGTTGCGCGCGAATCAGGCGGTCTTCGAAATGAATCTCGATGGCTTGATCGATTGGTTGTATTCGCTTAAACATGAAATCGTCCGGGGTGAAAGACCTGAAACTCCGGAGGTATGGCACCCTGCCTTACCCATTCGGTCACTTTGAGTGCGTGATTGGCAGCCAGCGTAACCCCGCTATGGCAGGCAAAAGAAAACGCACCGGGATGACTGCTCGATTGCTGGTAAACCGGAAAACCATCCGGTGTCATGATGCGTAAGGCTGCCCAGACGCGCTGCACTCGCAGATTCTCCAGCAGCGGGAAAGCCTGCACACAACGTTTCGAAATATCCTGCAGTGTCGTCGGTTCGGTATTCAGATCGAAGCCCGCATCTTTACTTGAAGGGCCGAGCAAAAAACCACCCTCGTCAGTCTGTCGCACGTAGTTGGTCGGGTATTCGAGTAAAGCTTCTGTTTTTTCGGTGACAATCACCTGTCCCTGATCGGGGAAAACAGGCACATCGAGACCAACCTGCCTGCCAAGCGCTGGTGAGCCATGGCCAGCAGCGACTATGATCTTCTCGGCTGAAGCCACCGTGTCGCCATCGGCAGTCGAGAGTAGAAAGCCACCGTCATCGCGCGTGCTGACTCCGCTTATTTTAGTCCAGGGCCGATAATGACCACCCATCTTGCGATAACCAGAATGCAATGCACGAAGTAATTTTAACGGATTGCAATGCCCGTCATGCGAACAATAAGTTGCACCCGCGA